>JBDRCV010000001.1:0-8068 GCA_043821385.1 archaeon
CTTCCTTTAAATGCTTTTCTTTTTTTACGTCTTCTTAGAGGTGTAAATTGATGACGGAGTTACCTTTAGCCGCGGTTGACCGCGTAATAAGAAAAGCTGGCGCTTCAAGAGTAAGCGAGGATGCTGCAAAAGCTTTAGCTGAAATCCTTGAAGAAATTGGGTTAAACATTGCAACTCAAGCAAACATGCTTGCACATCACGCTAAAAGAAAAACTGTTGTAGCAGAAGACATTCAGTTAGCTGCAAAAAGTGTTTAAATTATTTTAATTGTTTCCAATAGTTCTGCATTTTTAATGCGTCTGTTTCAAGGTTATGGCTTTCACAAATAATTCTTCCGCTAACTTTAAACTTTTTTAAAGCTTTTAATAATTCCTTGTACTTGAAATCACTTTCATCTAAATTCAAGTGATTTCTTTCTCCTTTCTCACTGTAATTAATTCCTGAAACATGCATTCTTAATTCTTTTAACCATTCAGGTTTTTGTTTTTTAATTGTTTCAAGAATTCTTTCAAAGTCTTTCAGATTTTTCAAACAGCCATTGCCTCTGGCATGCAAGTGTGCAAAATCAACGCAAACACCAAACTGTTTTGATTTCAAGTTATCACTTAACTCAATTAATTCGTCCAAGTCACCGAACTGTGAGACTTTTCCAGTAGTCTCACCGCAAACCATTAACTTACAATTCTTTTCTTTTAATTTATCCAAAGTTTTTCCAGTGTTTTCAGTCATTGCTTCCATTACTTGTTTTCTTTCTTTCATCATTCTGTAACCTAAATGCACTACCACGTACTCTGCTCCAGCTATCCCGCCAATTACTGCACTGTCAACAATTCTTTTAATGCTTGCTTTTACAATTGACTCTTTTTCAGCGTTCAGGTTAATATAGTATGGTGCGTGAACGCTTAACTTTATTTTTTCTTTCTCGTTTGTTTTTCTTACTTTTAATGCTTTTTCTTTTTTCATGTTTACTCCGTGAACGAATTCTAATTCCATTGCATTTAAACCTAATTCTTTAATTCTTTTTATTCCAGAAACAGTTGAATTTTCTTTTGCTGTAATAGGAATGCCTGCAGTTCCAAAAAACAGGTAATTCATTTTTTTATCACTTTATCTAGAAACGCTTTCACTACAAACCAGACTTCTTGTTCGTTCAAGTTATCAGTGTTTAACACTAAATCAAACGGTTTAAAATCTTCTCCCATCTTGTAACCATATAATTTGAAGTATCTTTTAACATCCATTTCTTGTCTTTCCTTAATTTTTTCTGTTATTATTTCTAAACTTAACTTGTCTCTTAAACTAATTCTTTTAGCTCTGACTTCCAAGCTTGCTTTCAACCAAATTTTTATTCCGTTCTTGCTTAACCAGGGCAGAGTCCAGGAATCAAATACTGCGTTACTTTTATTCACTATTTTCAGTAATTCTTCATCCAATTTTTTGTCAAAACTAAAATCTTTTTCTCTAATTTTAAGGAATTCTTTTCCTTCCTCGCTTTCCCAGAAACCAGTGCCTTTCTCTAACTTTCCTAAATCCACTTTATCCATTTCTTTTTCTTTTAACTGCCTCAACAACCCTGAAGTATGCACTTTCCTTAACCCAAACTTTTCACTAACTTTTTCAATCAAATTACTTTTCCCTGAACCAGCCAAACCACAAACAAACACGTTAACCATTATACTTCCACCTCAAAAAATTTCTTGAATTCTTTTAATTGACTCTTGAACTGTTTCAATACTGAAAGGCAAACCATATTTTACTTTCAATGCCAGTCTAATAGAATTCTTATCGTTTTCAGTAATCTTTCTTTCTTTAACCATAATGTTTACTTCATTGTCAATAATTCTCTCAATTCTTATTCTTAATTCTGCTAGCATTCCATTAGCAGCTCTAGGTTTTTTAAGAATTTCATTAAAAATAATTCTTTTTATTCTTGGCCTGTCAAACTTTTCAAATTTAACGTTTAATTGTCTTCTTTTAATTCTTTCCTGAAGGGCTTTTACAATAGCAGAATCAATTCTAGCCATTTTTCTTATTCTGTCATTTAATGATATTTCTCCTACAAAAAGCTTTTTTTTTGAGCCTTGTCTGTTAACCAATTCTTTTTCTTCAATTTTAATTCCTGTACGATAAACCTGGTTTAAATCATAAATAGAGAACAACTGGGTTTGGCCTTCTCTAAAAAGGTTAACTGGAGCAATAAATATTACTTTGTTAGTGTTCTGACAGGCTTTCATTAAAGTGTACTTAAAAGAATTAATATTTGCTGCATCTTTTGGACTTGTTTGAATTACTGTAATATCAACTGGTTCTGCAGTAGTACTGCGAAAAAACCCTTTTTTTATTCCTCTTTCAATTGAGTCAACTCCAAAACCTTTACCAATAACTAAAACGTTTACTCCTTGAACCAAATTGTGGTCTTGGTAAAATTTCCTTAAAGTTTTTTCATATTCCGTTAAGTCATTTCTTTCTAGAACTGGCCTAAGAACTTTTTCAAAATATTTTTCTGGTGGTTCTTGCCTTACTTCTTCTCTTTTCTTTTTATTAAGAAGTCTTGTCTTTGTGCGCTTATATTTTTTCTTTCCACTTTTTCCAAGTTTTCCAGGCTTTCCCATTCTCTTTCCACCAAACAATTAACTTTTTATTCTACTTTAATCTTGTAATATTAAAGTATTTTTGTTTTATTAAATCTTTTGGGTGGTGTTGTGTTGAAGTGTATTGATTTAAAGTTTAAGCCGGATAGAACGGATTTTGTTGTAGAGTTTTCTTTTCAACCAGCTCGAGGTGTTAGTGCTGTAAAAGCTGCAGAGCAAATTGCTGCAGAGTCAAGTATTGGAACTTGGACTGATTTAACTACTTTAACTCCAGTAATTGCTAAAAAATTAAAGCCAACAATTTTTGACTTTAACAAGAACTCTAACACTATAAAAATTGCTTACCCTAAAGACTTGTTTGAAAAAGGAAGCATTCCTCAATTAATGTCTTCAATTGGAGGAAACGTTTTTGGAATGAAAATCTTGAAAAGTTTACGCTTGCAAGACATTAACTTTCCAGACTATTACGTTCACTCTTTTAAAGGCCCGCGTTATGGTATTCCTGGTTTGCGAAGAATAATGCGTGTAAGAAAAAGACCTTTTGTTGGAACTATTGTTAAACCAAAACTAGGGTTAAATGAAAAAGAACACGCTAACGTTGCATTTAATGCTTGGCTTGGGGGCTGTGATTTTGTTAAAGACGATGAAAACTTAACTAGCATGACTTTCAATAAATTCAGAAAAAGAGTTTTGTTAACAGAGAAAGCCAGAATGAAAGCAGAAAAAATTACTGGAGAAAAAAAAGCTTACCTGCCAAACATTACAGCTGAATCAAAAGAAATGCTTTCAAGGTTAAAGTTTGTTGAAAACAATAACGGAAACTATGTAATGGTTGACGTTCTAACAACTGGCTGGTCAGCATTACAAACTCTTCGCAATGAAAGCAGTTTACCTATTCACGCTCACCGTGCAGGACACGCTGGCTTTACCCGCAATCCAAACCATGGAATTTCGATGCTAGTTATAGCAAAACTTTGCAGGTTAATTGGAGTTGACACTTTACATATTGGTACTGCGGCTTTAGGAAAAATGTCTGATTCTTTGGATGACGTGTTAAACATTGAACATGAAATAGAAAAAAAGTTAATTAGAGAAAATTTTGCAGGGCATGTTTTAGAAGAAGACTGGTTAAACAAGAAACCAGTTTTAGCTGTTGCTTCAGGCGGCTTATACCCTGGATTAATTCCTGGAGTTGTTGACAAAATGGGTTATAATGTTTTAATGCAGTTTGGTGGCGGCATTCACGGTCATTCTTCTGGCACTATTGCTGGCTCTAAAGCTGTAAGACAAGCTTTAAACGCGGTATTGAAAGGAAAAACTTTAAGACAGCAAGCCCGCAAGCACTCTGAACTAAAACAAGCTTTAAAGCAATGGGGAACCAAATGACTTTATTTCAGGAAAAAGTTTGGAGTGCCTGTAAATTAATTCCTAAAGGCAGGATTTCAACTTATGCTTTAATTGCAAAAAAAACTGGAAACAAGAATTCTTCTCGAGCTGTTGGTAACGCGTTAAACAAGAATCCTTTTGCTCCCGTTGTTCCTTGTCACAGGGTAGTTAAAAGTGATTCTTCTTTAGGCGGTTTTGCTTCAAGTTCTAAAAACAAAAAACTTTTACTTGAAAGAGAAGGAATTAAAGTTAAAAGTTTTAAAGTAGTTGATTTTGAAAAAGTTTTATTTAAGTTTTAATTGTATTTTTTTTTCCTTTTTTAACTTCATTTTTCAAGTAACTAATAAACTCTGTTTCAAAGTTACTGATGTTGTATGTTTTGCCTGTTTCCAAGTAATGTGAAATGTTTTTCAAGAATGTATTGGCTCCAATAGTTTCAGGCATTACCACGTAGTCTGCTCCGCTTTTATATAATTGTAATGCTGCTTCCTGATTGTAAGCTCTGGCAAAAACCACGATTTTCTTGTTTGCTTCTCTAGCTTTCTTTAATGAATGAATTGCTTCCTTTAATTCTGGAATAGTTATAACCAGTAACTTTGCTTTGTTTAATTTTACTTTATCCCAAATTAATGGGTTGTCAACGTTACCGTAAACAATGTTCTTTTTTTGGTTCATTAAATTAGTTACTACTTCGGGGTCATTTTCAACTGCAATTATTGGGTGGTTTTTGTGTAGTGTTTGAATTATGGTTTCACCCATTCTTCCTGCACCCACAACAATAATGTGCTGGTCTAATTTTTTCTTGTCAATGCTTTCAAGTTCTGTTATTTGTCTTTCAAAAAACTTTCCCTTGAAAACAGTTAGCCTTTTACTTAAAAAGTTTGCTATTAACTGGTTGTAGTTTAACAGGTAAGGAGTCGTTACAATTGAAACAATGGTTACAAGAATTATCATTGAATAAAAGTCGTTTGAAATGTGTCCTAAAGCTAAACCTTGAGCTGCAATAATAAAACCAAACTCTGAAACCTGCGCTAACCCTATGCCAGTAAGAAAAGCATTGTTTCTGCCATAACCACTAACTAAAGTAACAACAATGTAAATTATTGGTTTGATAACAAAAATCATTGCAAACAATAACACTATCAGCATTAATGGAATGCTTGTAAACGCAAAACTAATCTGCATTCCAAGACTAACAAAAAAGATGGTGGCAAAAAAGTCTCTTACACCGCGAATTTTTCCAATGGCTTCCAAGTTAAATGGAATAGTTGAAATTGCTATTCCTGCAATAAAAGCTCCAATCGCGATAGGAAACTCTAAATAAGCGCTTACTCCCATGAAAACAAAACAAGCAGTTAAAGCAGTCAAAAACAATAATTCCTGACTTTTCTGGAAAAAATTAATGACTCTGGGAAATAACGCTTTATTTAAGATTACAGCAATAACAAACAATAAAATTATTTTACCAAAAATTCCTCCAACAATCATTGGGTCAGTTAAAGCCTGAATGTCTTTTAGTAAAGGCAAAGCCAGAACAACAATTGCATCCTGAATTAACAGAAAACCAATCATTATTCTTCCATGCATTGTATGCGTTTGTCGTTTGTCATTCAAAATCTTTATTACAACCATAGTACTACTGAAAGCCACTATGACAGCCAAATACAAAGCAGTAATAAACTCTAATCCAATCAAACTAGTTAACCCAAAAGTCAAGCCCATTGTAATTCCAATTTGAAGTAATCCTGCAATGAAAAGAGTTTTTCCTAGTTTCAAGAACTTTCTGAAATCAGTTTCTGCTCCAATACCAAACAACAGTAAAGCAATTCCAATTTCTGACAATTGAATGATTTCAGTTGAATTAGTTATAAGTCTGAAACCAATTGGTCCAATAATTAATCCTGCAACAATGTAAGCTAAAATTAATGGTTGTCTTAAAATTCTGGCAATAAAAGAAACAATTGTTGCCGCAACAATAATTAACCCAATTCCAATAACCAAACCAGCTTCAATTGCAACCATTAAACCACTTAAACTAAAAGCAAAACTTTATTTATATAATTATCTATTATATTTTAGTGATTGTAATGCCCCCCAAGCCTTTTAAAAAACCTTCAAAAAAACGAGTTAAACCACCTTCAAAAAAGCCTTCCAAAAAACTTCCAAAAACAAGACGGCTTGCTCGCATGGCAGGCATTATTGGTTTGGCTGCTTTAAGTTTGAGTCACCCAGCAAAAACTTTTTCCAGAGAAATTAAGGCTGAAAGAATTCCTTTTGTAACAGAATATAAAACTCCTTTAAGTCAAGAATTCTTGTTTGAAGTCAGGTCAGTTTTAAGAGATAATCAAGTGAAAAAGTTAAGGGGTTTAACTGCAAACCAAATTCGTGATTGTTTGTTTTTAGAGTTAGATCATGAACAATTAAGTAAACTATATAATTATTTGCTTGAATATGGTTTAAATCCCGGAAAAGAAATGCCTAAAATGATTTACGAGTCACTGAAAATGAGTATTTAAATTTTTTTAATTTTACTTTTTCTTAAATCAAACTTAAATCGTTCTACAAGCAGAACGATGTGCTTGTAAAACTGTTTTGTGCATTGAATAATTTGATTAAATTAAAATCAATTAAATTTTCTTCCACTTTACGCCTTCTTTAGTGTCTGTTAACTGAATTCCTTTCGCTTTTAATTCTTCCCTGATTTTGTCTGCTTTACTCCATTGTTTTTGCTTTCTTAATTCTTCTCTTTCAGTAATTAGTTTCATTAAACTTTCATCCAGTTTTTCTTTTGTTTCTGTTTTAAATTCCATTACTCCTAAAACTTTATTTAATTCTTTTAATAATTCTAAAACCATTGCTCCGCCTTTAACACTTAACTTTCCTTCATCAATTAACTTGTTTGCTTCCCTAACTAAATCAAACAAAGCCTTAAATCCTTCACTTACGTTTAAGTCGTCATCCATTCCTTTTTCAAAATCTTTTCTTGTTTTCTCAATTAATTCTTCAACTTCTTTCTCGCTTGCTGTACCTATAGCTTTTAAGTCACTTAACTTTCCAACTAACTCGTCAAGTTTTTCTAAAGCACTCTTGTTTGCCTTCAAGTCAGTAATTGAAAAATTAGTTTGACTCCTGTAATGTCCTTGCAGTAAACTATACCTTACTTCTCTTGCCTTAAACCCTTTATCAATGATGTCTTGTAACCTGTAAAAGTTTCCTAAACTCTTACTCATTTTCTTGCCTTCAACTAACACGTGTTTTGCATGCAGCCAAAAATTAACAAATCTTTTATTTGTTACTCCTTGAGTTTGAGCTATTTCTGCTTCATGATGTGGAAACAAATTATCTTCTCCTCCAGAATGAATGTCAATGGTTTCAAAGCTTTCATTCTCAAAATAATCACTTAAATACTCTAAACTCATTGCTGAACATTCAATATGCCAGCCAGGATAACCTTTACCCCAAGGACTATCCCACTGCAGTAAATGTCTTTCATACTTTGATTTTGAAAACCATAAAACAAAGTCTAAAGGACTTCTTTTATTTTTGTCTTCAACTGCTCTCTTGGTTTTCTTTAATTCTTTCAAGTTAACTTTACTTAGTTTCCCGTAATCCTTGAATTTTTTAATTTCAAAGTAAACGTTTCCTCCCACTTCGTAAGCAAAACCGTTTTCAATTAATTTTTCAATTACTTTAATCATTTGTTTAACGTGTTCTGTTGCTTTAGGCCTAACCATTGGCTCTAACAAACCTAACTTTTTCCAGTCTTCTAAGAAAACTTTAGTGTAAAATTCAGAGATTTCTTTCGGAGTCTTTTTTTCTTTTCTGGCTTTTTCCTCAATTTTGTCTTCGCCTTCATCATCATCTCCAGTCAAGTGCCCTACATCAGTAATGTTCATTACCTGCCTTACTTTAAAACCCTTAAACTCTAAGTACCTTCTAACCAAGTCAGCAAAAACGTAAGCTTTAAAGTTTCCTAAGTGAGCAAAATCATAAACTGTCGGCCCACAATTATACATTCTCACGATTCCCGGAATAACAGTCTTGAATTCTTCTTTCTTCCTCGTCAAACTATTAAACAATTTTAAAGTCAT
>JBDRCV010000002.1:0-37347 GCA_043821385.1 archaeon
TTAAGAAAACAGCATGGTATGGCTGCCATGGCAATCCTGAAATTTGATGAAATTAAAGAAAAGCTTTCAAAAGGAAACGTTGTAATTGATGACTTGTACTCTTGGTCAGAGTACTTGTTTTTGAAAGAAAAATTTCCTGACTTGGTTGTAATTGCGACTTTCACTAAAAGAAGCTTGCGTTATGAGAGAATGGCTTCTCGTCCTCATAGACCTTACACTAAAGAAGAATTAGACTCTCGTGACTACACAGAAATAAATAACATTGAGAAAGGCGGGCCAATTGCAATCGCTGGCTTTACTTTAATCAATAATTCTTCAATTGAAGAACTGCAAAAAAAAGTTGGCTTAATTTTAAAGGAAATTGGGTTTCAGTGATTTTTTTGTTTTCAATCTTAATTTAAACTTTTTCTTTCTTTTTCTGTTAGTGGGTTTAATGGTTTCAAGGGAAGAAGTTTTAAGTTTTTTGAAAGCTAATTCTTGGCCGTTAGAGTATAATGAAAAATTACGTACTGGAAGCCTTGAAAGCAATGTTGCTGTAACTAGTTTGTGGACTTTTAAGAATGATTTAGTTAAAGTTTTAGACAAAAAAGATTTTTCGGTTATAGGAAACCTTTATGATAAAGAAAATGGTTTAATGCCTTTGATTCGAAACCTTTTATCTAATCCTTTAATCAGGTATCTTTTTGTTTTAGGCAATGATATGTCTGGAAGCAAACAAGCTTTAATTGATTTTTTTGAAAAAGGAGTTAGTGAAAGCCATTGTGTTGTTGGGTCAAATGTTAAGCTTGAAAAGGAAGTTCCTTTAAGCGAGTTAAATAAAGTGAGAGAAAACGTTAAATTAATTGATTTAACTGGCAAGATTACGACTGCTGACCTTAATGACGAGCTAAAAGTTTCAAGTGTTTTAAATGAATCCATTAAAGGACTTGAAGTTTTATTGCCTTATGATTTGCCTAAAATTTTTCCTAAGCCAGTGCTTTCAACTGAAAGTTTTCCTTCTCATTCAATTGGAGTTGTTGTTAAAGGAGATTACGTTGGTGAAACCTGGTTAAAAATTCTTGAACAAATTAATCGTTTTGGCAAAATAACTAAAATGAAAACAAAGGACTCTTTTAAGATTAAGGAAATAATTAATTTAGTTGCAGTCATTGATAAAGAGGATGCTGACAAACCAAGAATGGAACCTTACTTTAACTTTGATGAATCTTACTTAAAAAGTTATTATGATGAAATTTGCACTGACAAGATTCCTGAAGGAGTTCTTTACACTTATGGTTCTCGTTTGCGTGCTTATGATGTTGACGTTGAAAAACCAATTGACCAAATTCAGGACTTGATTGATTACTTAAAGGTTGACACTTACAGGAAAAGCGCTTTAGCAATGACTTGGGTTATAAAAGAAAGTTTAACTAGACGTTACCTTAACAAAGATAAAAATAATCCCTGCATTATTCTTGTCCAGCCAAACATTCAGGATGGAGTGCTACATTTAACTACTTACATTAGAAGCAATGACATGTTTCGCGCTTGGCCTTTGAATGCTTTTGCTTTAAGAAAACTTCAAAAAATTCTTGCTGAAGGTTTAAGCGTGGACTTGGGAAGCCTTACAACTATTTCTTGCAGTGCTCACTTTCATGACTTTAATTTTGATAAAGTTGAACGCATTTTATCTGACAATCCTACAACTAATGTTAACTGTTTTGACTCAAAAGGTTACTTTACAATTAAATTAAATGATAACAAAATTGTTGTCGAGCATTTTGCTAACGAGGGCGGAAAGCTTGGAGAGTACTCTGCAGATAATGCGTTAGAGTTAACTAAAACATTGTTATTGCATAATGCTGTTGATGATTCTTATCATTGTCTTTATCTTGGAAGAGAGTTACAGAAAGCTGAAATTGCTTTAAAAACTGGAAAAGAGTTTATGCAAGACCAGTCTTTGGAGGTGTGAGTTTGACTGTTAGGCCATCTTGGGATGAATACTTTTTGCTTTTAGCTAAAATTATTTCAACTCGTTCAACTTGTCTTTCAAGGCCTTCTGGTGCGGTTGTTGTCAGAGACAAGAGAATTCTTGCAACTGGTTATAATGGTTCAATGCCTGGAGTAAAACATTGTCTTGATGAAGGGAAATGTTTTCGTCGTTCTATTAATGCTCCAGAGCATGACAAGTATAATTTTTGCAGGTCAATTCATGCTGAAGCTAACGCTATAGCTTATGCTTCAAGAATGGGTGTTTCATTAAATGGAGCAACACTTTACACTACTCTTGCTCCTTGTTTTGTTTGCCTTAAACTTCTAGTTAATGCAGGAATAAAAAAAGTTTTTTATGAGTTGCCTTACAAGTCAAAAGACAAGGAAAGAGATAATTTCTGGCTTGAACAAATAAAAGAAGTGGGTTTAGAGTCAGAGTGTTTAGTTTTATCTGATTCAACAAAAAGCCTTGCAGTTAATTCAATTCAATCTATTACTTCTCAAAGGAGACTTAAAAGTGTTTAAATTAAAAAAGGTTTTTTTAAAATGAAAATTGCTGTAATCGGTTCGCATAAAGTTGGCAAGACTACTTTATCTCATTTTATTGTTTCAAAACTTAAAGCATTAGATTTTGATGTTGCTTTCTCGCAGGAAGCTGCTTTGCGTTGTCCTTTACCAATTGATGAAAAAACTTCTCTGTCAGCACAGCAATGGATTTTGCTTGAAACCATTAAAAATGAACTAGAGTTAGCTGACAAGCACGTTCACTTAGTTTGTGATAGAAGTGTTATTGATAATTTTGCTTACTTTCATCGTGCAGCAAAAAATCAAAACAAGCTTGAAATGCCTGACTACAAAATTTTTCAAAGTCTAGTGTCTGACTGGCTTTCAACTTACGATTTTATTTTCAAGTTAAATCCTTCACAGTCTTTTAACCAGAAAAACCTTTTTCGCGAAGATTACCTTGACTTTCAGACTGAAATTAACTTAATTTTGGATGACTTGTTAAAAAACTTTAAAGTTAAAGTAATCAATTTAACTGCAACAGACTTAAACATTAACTCTGAAAAAATAATTAACGAAATTAACTTAGATAAAACTAAAACAAAAAAAGCTTTTGGAATAAAAGAATGGCTAAAGTAGTTTACTCGTGAGTAAAAATACTTACAATTTTACCTTCTTTTTTCTCTTCAATTCTCACTATTCCAAACCTTTCAAACAATACTTCATCTCCAACACTTAAGTCAAAAATGTTTTTGCTAGTTAAACCATTAACTTTTTGGTTGTCTGGCATTAAAACTTCAACATCAATTTCATTTCCAAATTTAATCCACTGTAAAGTAGGAAAACCAACTTTTTGTAATCCAATAAAGTCCGTTAACGCATCAAACTCATTTAAACTTTTTATTCGAATATTGTAAGCTTGCTTTAATCTAATGCTGTCATTAACTTTAAACTCTTTGACTGCTTTCTTGTCAACCAAAAAATCCTGTATTCCTGCCTTTAAGTCTGTTTCGTAAGCGTCTTTGGCTTCATTGTTAAAGTAAACTGGCACTCTCGCATTAATTTGCACTGCCTGTAACACTTGCAATTTCATTCCTTCTCTTAGAAAAGGAAGTACTTTAATGGTTGGCAGTAATAATTGTTTGTTGTAATCAATTATTCTTTTCAAGTCAAGGCCAGCGTCATTAGTGTTAATGCCTAAGTCAAGTAATGCTTTCCTTAAAGCTTTAGCCTGAAAACCTCTTCTTCTTAAAGCCCTGATTGTTCCTAACCTTACGTCATCCCAGCCAGTATACTTTCCTTCATCAATTCCTTTTTTTGCTTCGCTTGTAGAAAAAATTAGTCCTTCAGAAAACTTTATTCTTCCAGTGTGAATAGCGTGAGGGTAAACCCAGTCAAAATACTTGTACAAAAACTTTTGTTTTTCAGTGTTTTGAAAGTGTTCTTGTCCTCTAATAATCAAGCTTACTTTTAATTCATGGTCGTCAATTGCTGACTGGAAATTATATGAAGGCCAAACAAACTTGTCTTTCACTCTAGGATGTAATGGCTTGTTAACAATTTTTGCAACCCACCAGTCCCTTAAAGCAGGATCTTTAGCTTTTAAATCAGTTTTTAATCTTAAAACAATGCTTCCTTCTTTTAACTCGTTTGCAAGCATTTGCTTGAAAACTTTTAAGTGAAAGTCTTTTCTTTTTCCACGGCACTTACAGCCTTTCTTTTGTTTTATTAGTTTCCTCCAACTTTCACTTTTACAATCACAGGAATAAATTTTGTTTTTGTCAATTAGTTTTTTCATGAAATCATAATAAATGTCAAGCCTGTCAGATGCAAAAAAAGTTTTATCTGGCTTGCAGTCCAACCACTCTAAGTCTTCTAAAAAAATTTCTTCAGCGTTCTCTATTGGTTTTTTTACTTTAGGGTCTGTATCATCAAACCTTAAAAAGAAAACTCCGTCATACTTTTTTGCGTACTCGTGGCTTAAAACGATTTGTCTTGCATTACCTAAATGAAACGGCCCGTTAGGGTTTGGAGCGTAACGAGTTACAACTTTTTCTTTTTCCGCCCACTCTAATTCCGGTAACCCTTCTCTTTGCTCTCTTTTCTTTAACTCGAATTGTCCTTCAAACTCGCCTGCTTTTTCCATAATTTCTTTCAAACTTAATTTGTTTACTTCTCTGACAATTTCAGCTATTTCTTTAATGTTTTTTGTCACAAACTTTTTGTCTTCAGAATGCAATGCCATTAACTTTCCAATAACAGCATTCAAACTAGCTTTGCCTTCGTGCTCTAAAGCATTCTTTAAAGTATGCTTTAACGTTTCATCTCTTAAACTCATGTTTTCACTGAAAAATAATAGAAAAAACTTAATTTAAAATGTTGGTTTTAGAAAAAAGAAAAAGAAAGAATAGCTTGAAGCTATTCTTGTTTTACTCTAATGCAATTAATTGAACGTAAGGTGTTTCAGTGTCAAGGTTTATTTGGTTTACCAAATACTGTTTTCCAAGAAAGGTTATTACTATGTTGTCGTTTGTGCCGTCAGTGAATGGTGTTCCGTCAGCGTTTCTTGCAGGCAAGCCCTGTAATTCTCCGCCATTATGTGTAAATATTGTTCCATACTTTAAGTCGGATTCATTGATTATGGTTGCTAATTCTCTTACTCCTGGAATTCCTTGGAATCTAATGTCTGCTGTAACATCAAATAATTCTTTGGTTTGCAATCCATAAATGACTCCTTCCCATACAATAGTATCACTTGGGTTGTAATGAATGCATGCTGGAATCTTAGAGTAATCCAATATTTGGTTTTGTATTTCAATTGCTCCTTCAGCTGATTTTAGTGTTGAACTTATCCATCCTCTAGCATTGTATTCACATTGAACTTCTAAAAAGTGGTTTGTTCTGCCTGCAAAATCAGTTGGCATATTAATTTCAATAGTGTTTTCTTTTAACTCAATTTCACTGCCATAATCACTTAAAACATAGTCTGGGTTATTAGGAGAATCTTTTTGCATGTCATAGAAATTATTTAAGTCAAAATTAAAGTATTTTGCATCAACTGTTGGCCAATTTAAATTACTGTTTAAAAAAGTATAAATTAAGTTATCATTAGCTGTGTCAATATAAGTTTCTATTTGGTAATCTCCTAACCCTTCATCTATTTCTTTTACTCTAAATTTTGCTGTCACATAAGAATGGTCAATTGGTTCGTGTCCAAACAAGGTTTCGTCAGGAACATAATACTCTGCGTCAATGATTCCATCTTCGTTTTCATCAGTTCCCTTAAATGAAACATATTTTCCTCTAAAGTTAATGTTTTGTTCGCTTAACACAAACCAGATTACTTTTTCTCCTTGGTATTCTCCAGCCAAAAACCTGTAATCATAATATTTGTCGTTATGGCCTTTTAATGAAAAAGCTTGAGTTATTTGGTTTTGGTTAAAGTTAATTACTGCTAAAGTTTGTCCTTCAGGAGAACCAGCTTTAATGGTTAACTTGTTTTGATCTGTTAATTTGTAATAAATTAATTCTCTGTCATTATCAAAGAAAAAGTAATCCCAATCATAAGGATATAAAACCATTTTTTGCATAAAAATTGAATGATGTTCACTGTTTGTACGGTAATAAATTTGGTTTTCACCTAATTCAACTCTGTTTTCTCTGTTAGGGTTAAAGTCGTCGAAAAGAAAACTTGCTTTAAATCCAGAGTTTTTGATAGGAAAATTAATGCTTTGGTTTTCAAACAAAGGGTGTTCCTCTGACCAAGAAGCTTTATTCACAAGTTTTATTCCTTGTAACCAAGACATTCCACTGTCATATTCTTTGTCAAACTGGATTTCCCACTTGTTTTGAGCATCATAACTTTCTCCTTCAACAAGCCTTACAATATAGTCATCAACTGGTACTGGATTGCCTGGTTTGACTTCGTCAACAATGCCTTTTTCTACTGGCAGACTGTTTTGCGGAGTCCTTACAGCAAAAACCATTCCAGCCATAAGTGTTATTATTAGTGTTATAATTAATAGTTTTTTAATCATCTTTTAAACCTCCAAAAGTGTTAAGAATTAGTAAATTAATTGGAATGATAAGATTTAAAAAGGTTATGTTGAAGTCTTTTCCCAGTACTTGTCAAAATGGCTTTGCAGCATTTCCAGTAAATGATTGTTATTGTTGTGAATGCTGAAATGGTATTCTGGCTTGCTTTCATTAGTATCATTTAACCCTAAAACAACTTTTTTGTCATCAATAATTAAAGCATTTAAGTTATGCTGGAATTGCTTTAACTTAATTTTTTCTTCCAGGTTTTTTAAATCACTTTTAGAAGAATTAATGATTCTGACACTGACATTACTGTTAGCTGCTTTACTCAAGTTTTCCATTAACTTTTCTTTTCCGTTTAATTGAGTAAAACCTTTAACGCTTTCTTTTGCTTTTCCAACCTCTAAAGCCAGTAAGTGTTGAAAGTCTTTAACGCTTTTAACTTTCATTATTTTCTCGTTTTCTTCTCTATTACTTGTCAATGGAAGTTCTTGCTGTAAACTTAAAGCAGTTTCCTCTAAAGCCATTAAATCATTCTTTTTTTCTTCCAGTAAAGAATTAAAGATTTCTCCTGCTTCAAACAATTTATACCTTTTAGGCCTGCCGCTTACTTCTAAAACCATTTTTTTTCCAACTAGAGAATTCAATACATCGTAAACGCGTGTTTTTGGTACTTCTGAAACCCTGCTAATGTCTGGAGCCTTGCATTCCTTTAACTTAAATAACGCTGTCAAGGCTTTAGCTTCATATTCAGTTAAACCAGCAGTATTAAAAAAACTCTCAAGCTTTGAAAAAACCATTCAATTCACTAAACAAAATTAAAGTTTAAAGTTGTTTTAAAGCTTACTGTTATTCAAAAACAATGCCAGCGTAAGCTACAACACTAGAGTAATCGCCTGTTGCTTTTCCAGAATTAGTGTACTCAATTAATTCAACTTTCTTTAAACCTTTTTTTCTAGCGTAAACCATTAATGCTGTCACGCCTGCAAAACCGCAAATGCTTGCATTTTCTTTTAAGACAAATTCATGAAATCCTTTGTAGTCAAGTTTCTTGATTAACTCTATGGCCTGGAAGTCGATTTCTTTTGCTTTCTCTTCTCTTTCAAAGTGAGTGAAGTCAGTTGAAGCAATCACGTTCAATTCTTTTCCCAAACTTTCTTCTAATTCAAACAAGCTTTCGCCTAACTTTTCTAAAACCTCTAAATCGTGAAACGCAATACAAACTGGCAGAATTGAAAACTCTTTGTTTGCAAATAATTCCTGCAGTAAAGGCAGTAACACTTCCAAAGAGTGTTCTTTTTCAAAAGCCTTATCATCTAAAACACTGTAACCAATTAACTCGTTTAATTTTTCTTTTTCTCTTGAAACTTTTACTTTTCCTAAAGTCGTTTCCCATTGCTCTGCCTTTGCAATGCTTAAAAAGTTTCCTAAACCTGAGTGGTTTGGTCCAAGCAGTACGTTAATCTCGTTTTCTTTTAACTTAGAAAGTGTTTTTGCTGCAGTTAAACCAGAGTAAGGGTAGCCTGCGTGCGGCACAATAACACAGTTAGTTTTTTTTTCTCTTTTGCTTTCTTTAAAAAAAGTTTTAATGGTTTCAGTTAATTCTGTTTTGTTTGAAGGATAAAAAGAACCATTAAAGGATGGTTTTCTATTCATCTTCTCTGCCTTTTTCTCACAGTATTTTTATTTTGCTGTCTTTTAGGTGTTCTGATTTTTTCTTCTTTAAAGCCTTCCTTTAATTCAAACTGGAAGTCTTCAACTGTCTTACTAAAGTCTTCTGGTTTTGTTATTATTCCTCTGGCTAAAAGGATTTCTCTTGCAAACAAATAATATACTAGTGCAATTGACTGTCTTCCTTTATTGTTTATTGGTACAATAAAATCCAGGTTTTTTGTTCTGTTGTTTGTTGTACACAATCCAATAACTGGTTTTCTTATAATTGCGGCTTCTTTTATTGCTTGAAAATCGGATTCTGGTTCTGTAATCAAAACTAGTTCTGGCTCTACAAAAATCTCGTTTTTTGGGTTAGTGAAAGTTCCTGGAACAAATCTGCCGGTAAAAGCATGGCATCCAATTACTTTACTAAAAGTTTTAACTGCTTTTTGACCGTAAAGTTTTCTTGAAACAACAGCGATTTTTTCTGGTTCTACTTTGGAAAGCATTTTTGCAGCGGTTGCAATCCTTTTATCTAATTCTTGGATGTTTAAAACCTTTAAACCATCTGGTCTTGTTTTAAAAATAAATTTCTTCATGTCACCAGACTTATATTTTGTTCCAATATGTACTCCTGTTTTCAAGTATTTTTCTGCAGGAACTAGTGTTTGTTCACTCAATTCTTTTCACCTTTTGGAGTATATTTTAGTACTTCATCCAATAAGTCAACGTGACTGAAAAGTGTTCTCCTACAGCAATACCTTTCAATTCCCATTTCATCTAAAACTTTTTCAGGGCTTTTGCCTTCTTTTACTTTTTTCTTAAATTCTTCATAATAAGAACCTAATACTTTTCCACAACTAAAACATCTTACTGGCACAATCATTTCATCACCTTTTACTTGCCTGCTTTTTCTTTCTTGCTCCTTTACCTAAAGGTTTTTTTGCTTCTTTTCTTCTTGGGTCATCAACTAAAAGCATTTTATCGTATTCCATGAAAACTTTTTTGATTTCTGGTTTTTCAGTGAAATTAATTATTCCTTTTGCTATTGCGCTTCTGACTGCAACTGCTTGGCTCATAAAGCCTCCGCCTTTAACATTGACTTTAATATCTAATCCGTCAGTGGTTTCTTTAAACATTTTTATTGGTTCTGCAATAAACTTTTTAACGTAATCTGGTTGAAAAATATCTAATGGAATACTGTTAATCAGTACTTTTCCTTTTCCTTTGGTTACTACTGCTCTAGCTTTTGAAGTCTTGTTTTTTGACTTGCTTGTAACAGTTTTTTGTTTTGCTTTTTTTATTTTTTTCTTTTTTTCACTCATTTTCCCACCTTGAACCTAAAGCCACACTAATGTCTTTCATGCAGCAGTGTTTTTGAGCTGGTTTCATTTGAACGCTTTTAACTGTTAATAGTTTTCCTTCAAATTCTTTTGGAACTCCTAAGTAAACTTTTAATTTTATTAATGCTTCTCTTCCAGTTTTCTTTTTTGTTGGAAGCATTCCTTTAACACTTTCTTTTACCATCAGGTCAGCTCTTTTAGGGTACTTTCTTCCCTTTAAAGGGTTTCCTTTTGCTTTAAGCTGTCTCCTGCCCCTGTATTTTGCAATAATGTTTTCTTTTCGTCCTACAATGACTACGTCTTCAGCATTAACGATGACTACTCTTTTACCGTTCAATAATGCTTTAGCACTGATTGACGCTAGTCTTCCTAGTACTGCGTGCTTTCCGTCAAAAACTTTCATAAAATCACTCTACAATCATTAATTCCTTTAAGTCAAGTTTCTTGTCTAAAACGTTTGCAATTAATTCAGGGTTTCCTTTTTTTTCAAGAATTTTTTCTCTGGCTTTTGCAGAGTAATCAAACGCTATAACATTAATTTTACCTTGTAATTCTCCGTAACTTAAAACTTTTCCTGCTACAACAAAAGTCTTGTTTGAAAACTTTTTGCTTAACTTGTTTAGCTTGTGTAAGTTAACTGGATTTTTTTTTCTTCTTGCTTTGCCTATCTTTTCTGCCAGAACCTTCCAAAGGCTCTTCTTTTCTTTCCTGTATTTTTTTTCCAGTTCTCTAACTAGTTTTTTTGATTCTGTGTTTGTTGGTCCAGTTACTTTCATTTTCTTTCACCATTTCATTTATTGTAAACTGCTTGTTGTGGCAGGCATTGCAGGGAACGAGATTCGAACTCGCGAAGACACTAAGTCACAGGATCTTAAGTCCTGCCCCTTTGGCCGCTTGGGTACCCCTGCACTTACTTTATTTTGTTTAATTCTGTTTTAAAACTCTTGGTTTTTTCTTCCAGTACATTGGTTGCATTGTTTATAATTTCTTTTATTGAAATCATACTATTGCTTTCAATGTTTAGGATAACAGTGCTTGGGTCTGTTGTTAAATTTAATGCTTCTTTGGTGCAAACATCAACACATTCTTTGCAGAGAGTGCATTTTAATTCGTCTGTTAAAACTACTTTTTGGCCTTTTAACTCTAGAACATTGGTTGGACAGACTTTAATGCAGTCATTGCATTGATTACATTCTTTGTTTGATTCAATTAAACCAATTTCTTGGTAGCCGATTATTGCTGGCTGCCATTTAGCGTGTTCTTTTCCTGTGCCAAGTCTTGCAGTTAATTCAATTTTAATTTTTTGCCCTTCTTTTAATTTTACTATTGGAATGTTTTGGTCTGCTACTTCAATTCCTTTACCTTTAATGCTTTTAGAGTAAACCATGCATGGTCCTTCAGCTTCCAGCATTCCAGTAAAAGAGTCTTTTTCAGTGTAACCTTTGATGTCGCTTTTTAGTGGAATTAATCCTAGCCTGCTTGCAAGGTATTCGTCAAACAATATTGAATTGTTTTCATGGACTCTTATTTTTTCTATTCCTAATACTGGAACAGAATTCATTATGGTTCGCCTTAAAGCGTTAATGAATGTAAGGTTTGTTTTCTTTACAAGCAATTTTAGCTTGTTGTTGTTTTTTTCTAAAACTTTAACTTGCATTATTTATTACCTCGTTTTTTTAACTCTTTTTTCCCCTGTACTTTTTCTTTTTTCTACAGCCATCGTGTGGTAGTGGGGTAACGTTTTCAATTCCAATAATTTTTAAGCCTTTAATTGTAAGTGACCTTATTGCGGCTTCACTTCCTGCTCCCGGAGACTTTGCTTTTATTCCGCCAGGGCCTCGTACTTTAACTTTGACAGCAGTAATTCCTTTTTCTAGTGCTTTGTTAGCTACTATTTCTGCTACTTTCATTGCAGCATAAGGGCTTCCTTCTTTGTGTTGTGCTTTAACTACTTCTCCGCCAGAACTCTTTGCAATGGTTTCTGCACCTGTAACGTCAGTTAACAAAATCTTGGTGTTGTTGTGTGAAGCATAAATGTGTACTATTCCTGTTTTACCCATTTGTTTTCACCTCTATAGCTTCTTTTTTTTCTTTAACTGCTTCTTTTCCTTTTTCCACTGGTTTAACTGCGTTGACTTCTTTTGCTTCACCTTTTACTTCTTCAAACTTTTGTTTTAAGCTTTCTTTTGGTTCTTCTTTCTTGTCAATCGTTTTTGACTCTTTTTTTTCATCTAAAATAATTTTCTTATTTCCAAAGTATCCTATTTTGTCGTTCTTTTTAACCAGGTAACTTGGGCTTGTTAATTTCTTGTCGTTTACGGCAATAAAACCGTGCACTATTATTTGCCTTGCTTGTTTTACTGTGTTTGCAAGGTTTTCTCTCCAAACAATTGTTTGTAATCTTCTTTCAAGTAATTCTTCAGTACTCAAAGTTAGTGCGTCATCTAGACCAGCGTTTTCCAGTAACCCAATTTTTTCTAAACTTGAAAGTAATTCTTGTTTTCTTTGAGTTGTCTCGCTTTCACTTGCAAGTCCAGCTAAAAGTTTTCTTGCATTTTGTTTTTTATTTCTAAGAATAGTTTTAAACAACCATAATTCTTTCAAATTCTTTAAACCATAAGTATTAACAAGGTTTTTTTCTTCTTCAATTCTTTTCTTGTCCCATAACTTTTTTGGTCTGTCAAATTTTTTCCTGCTTTTCTTTGGGTCACCCATTAACTATCACCTTACTTTCCGCCTTTAATTGTTTTTTTTACTACTCCAATGGTTGAACCTTTCTTTCTAAAACTGGTTCGAGTTCTTTGTCCTCTGACTGGCAAGCCTGCTTGATGCCTTATTCCTTTATATGACTGGATTTTTCCCATTCTCTGTAAGTCTTTTCTTAAAGTTAAATCCATGTCAGCCATAATTAAGTGCTTGTCTTCTCCTGTCTCCGTGTCTTTTCTTCTGTTTAAAACCCATTTTGGGATTCCGTGTTTTTCTGGTTCTGCAATAATTTCTTCAAGCAAGTCATCTTTGTCTTCAGGAATTACTCCTAGTTTTGCATCAAACTTTATGCCTGTTTCTTTTTCAAACGTTATTGCAATAATTCTGTTAAACCTTATGCCAATTCCTTTAATGTCTTTTAATGCCATACAAATTGGTTTTTTTCCATCCAAGTCCTTGCCAGCTATTCTGACAATTAACCTTAATTCTTCTTTTTGTTCTTTAGGCTTTTCTTTAAGTTTTTCAACAACCTTTTCAGTCTTTTCAACTTTCTCTACTGGTTTTTCTTTTGTCTTTACAGCTGGTTTTTCTCCCGGCTTCTCAACTTTTTCTTCTTTTTCAGTCATTCTTTAACCTCTTTTAATGCTTTAACTACTTGCTCGTGTGAAGCGTTTTCCTTTAAATCTAAAACTTTGTCTGTTGGAAACAAGTGCACTGGATTACATTTTCTTCTTCTCGTTCTTAAACCATCAACTAAAACAAACTTGTCTTTGTTTTCAATGATTACAACGGTTTTTCCTGCTTCTCTGCCTTTCTTTTTAACACAGACTCTTCCAACTTTAAGTAAATTTTTTTCCATTTCAATCTCTTCCTTTATTTTCTTTTTTCTATAAACTTTTCCATTATTGCTGTTATTCCATCTTTGTCCAGTTTGTCAATATTTAAAACCAAGTCATAAACACTTAAGTCCAGTGAATCGATTCCATAATTTTTTAATAAACTTACTGACTGTTCTTGCTGCATTAAATCAATTTTTTGCATTGCTTCTCCAATTGGAATTTTTTCTTTTTCACTTAACCTTATTGCCCTGTTTTTTTTCAGTGACTGCAAGAAAATTTTGGCGTCAGCGTTAAACAACTGCCATGCAGCCAAAGGGTGGCAAATTATTGCCATCTTGTTTTTTGTTTTGCTTAAAAACACTTGTCTTGCTTTCTCTGAGTAATTGTCTTGAATTCCTTCTAATTCAGAGTCAATTGTTTGCATTGAATAATACTTTAAGCCATTGTTTAATGCAATCGTTTTAGCTATTGCTTCAACCTTTGTTTCAGGCATGAAGCCTAAAGTAATAATCATTCAATCCTCCGTTCAATTTGTTTTATGTAAGAATGTAATCTTAACTCTATTTCATCTAATTTTTTGACTCCGGATTTTAACATGATTCCTTCCTCAAAAACTCTTGTACGACACTTACTGCATAATACTCCGCCAAAAACTACACTTGGTCTTTTCTTGGTTTTAGCAGTATTTTTTCTTTTATTGCTTGAACCCTGTATTACTCCAAGCAATTTACTTTTGCATAAAGCACAAGATTGTTTTGAAGGCCTTTTAGCTTTAGTAATTCTCTTGCTTTTGCCTTTAGGGGTTCTGACAAACTTTTTCTTTTTTGTCCTGTCGCCTGGTTTAACCATTTTTTCCCTCTTTTACTTTATCAATTATTTTGAAAATAATGTTCATGGCAATGCTTGCAGTAATTGAAACCGCAATATACCAAGTATAATGTCCTTTAAATCCCATGAATTCTCCTATTGGGGTAATGCTGCCATCATAGTTAGTGCTGATAAACCAAAACACTGGAAAAAATATTACTGCAATTACCAGCATGTGTTTCATGCTGCCTTTCATCATTCTTGAAGAGTCTTCAAGCATTTCTTTTTGCAGTCTGTCAATTTCTGTCTTATTTTTTTCATGTCCTTCTTTTGACAATTCCTTTATTTTCTTTTGTTTTTCTTTCATGCTTTTTTGAATGCTTTTCATTAATTTTCTGTCAACTAACTTTCTTTGCACTAACAGTGAAATCAATGCAAGCAATATACCAAAAATGGCAATGTCAATTGTTGGGTTAAATAATGAAATCATGTTTTTATTACCTTTAATAATTTTTACTACGACACTAATTTAAAGTCTTTCTCTGCAAATTTAACCGAAAACCCTTTTTAATAATGGGTTGGTTTCCATAAACTGTTGTTTTGCTAATTCTTCATATAGTCTGTAAACAATTCCAACAGTCAATAATATTCCTGTTCCAGTTCCAAGTGCTCCAGTAAAGTCTGCCATTACTGCCAGAAAGCCCACGAAAGCAGAACCGAGAATCGTTATGGGGGGAATGTATCTTTTCAATACTTGTACTATAATTCTTTTATCTCTTCTGAATCCAGGAATGTACATTCCTGAACCCTGTAATTGGTCTGCAACGTTTTCGGGTCCTTGTCCAGCCATTTCAACCCAAAACTTTCCAAAAACAATACAAACTGTAATAAAAATGATTCCATAAACTATTCCATGCATTATTCCGCCTAACACTGGGCCTGTAAGCCCTTGTAACAATAATGCTTCAATTAAGCTTTGTCCTCCAATGTAAGGCGCGCTCGTGTAAGTTGCCAGTAATCCCAGAAAGCCTCCAAGAAAACTATTCGCGCCAATTGTTGCCCACATTTGAAAGTTTGCAAATAACGCTACAGCCAAAATCACGGGCAGGTTTGAAACGTAAAGGAATTTAACTGGAAATCTTCCACCCATTCCCTGCTGTCCTAAAGTTATCGGAATGTTGACATGAATTCCTTCCGCGTAAACAACTATAAAAAATATTATTAAAGTGAAAATCACTGGCAAGAACAATAACAGTAAAGTAATATTAAACCCGCCTGCTAATCCTGCAATAAATGTGGAAATTATTCCTTGAGTAAATCCTTGAGTTGAAGCAATTGGTGGAGCAAACAATCTCCAAAAGATTGCGCCACTTACTCCTCCAGCAATAAACAATCCAATTCCTGAACCAAAACCCCATTTGGATACAACTTCATCCAAGTACAGTATCAGTATGGAACCAATTGCTACTTGTGCTACTACTATTATGAACATTCCTGGCATTGGAGCTAACAATCCAGACATCACGTAAACTACTGCTTCAAAAAAACTCAAAATTATGGCTAAAAGTTTTTGTGTTCCTGCAAAAGCTGCTTTGTCTGTCGGATTACTTAAATCCAAGTTAATTATTTTACTTCCTACAAGCAACTGTAAGACAATTGATGCTAATACAATGGGGCCGATGCCGGCAGTAATAAGTGTTCCAATGTTACTTGCAAGAATTAACTGTAATTGTTCTAGTTGTCCTGTACTACTGGCACTTAATCCAATAATTTGAATGTTTCCCATTACAAAAAATATTACTAGTGCTATAGCTGACCAAATTAACCGCTTTTTAACTGTTTGTTGTTTTTCTGGTGGTTTTACCTCTGGTAAAACACTGTACAACGGCTTTAGTCTGTGAACAAAACTCATTCTATTACACTTCCAGTTTTAAGCATTTTTTCTAAAGCTTTCTTTGAAGCCATGCCTTTACTGATTAACACTTGAAATTCTATATTACCATAACTTAAAATCTTATTTATTCCTGCTTTCCTTAAGTCAATTAATTTTTTTCCATCTTTTTCAATTGTTTTAAGTTTTCCTTTATTCTTTTTAATAAAATAATTCAAGTCAATTAAATTAATGCTTGTAATCTTTTCTTGCTTTGGCTTTAACTTTTTTTGCTTTAAGTTGTCTTTTTTTTTCTGAAATTTTTCCGGGTAAGTGTTATATTTATGTTTCTTGCTTCCTGCCCTGCCTCTGCCTCCTCGGCTTCCGCCACCACGTTTATTTGCTGTGTTGCCTTTTCCATGGGTTCTGTTTCCGCGAAGCTTGTTCTTTTTTCTTTGCTTTCTAATTACCATTTTATCTCACTTAAATCATTTTCAACAATAAATCATTAATTTTTTCTTTTCTATCGCCCAATACTCCACCTAACTTGAATGGTTTTTTGATTCCTTTTCTTTCAAAACCCTTGCTTGGAGGACTTAACCTAAAAACTGGTTTTACTTCTAATTCCTTTAAACTGCTTTTTTCTTCCATTAAACTTTTAGCCATTTCATTAAAGTCTTTGAAATTTTTTTCTTTCAGCCAGTCAACTGTTAGTCTTTTCTTTGCACTAATCCTTCCACGTTTCTTTAACAATTTCTCTAAAACATTTTCTTTTATTTCGCCCCAAGTAATAAATGATTCAGCTTTCTTTACCATTTTTACAACTTGTTTCTCGTTTTTTACCAGCACACAATGGTTAACTTGATTTAATCTAAGCAATTCCATGGTTCTCGCAATTCTGGGGTTAACTTTTACTATTCCCCTAATCCTTATTACTGCAATCACTTTAAACCCTCAATTTTTTGAATTTTTTTCTCTAAGTCTGGTGAAGCAAACTTTTTAGTTGTTTCACTTAAAGCGTCAACTATTGCTTGAACAAAATTCAGTTTAGTTGAACTGTTTCCTCGAGTTTTAGCCCAAATATCTTTTATTCCTGCAAATATTAAAATGTCTTTAATTGAGTCGCTTGCAGCCAAACCAATTCCTTTTGGTGCAGGCATTAACCTGACTTTAACTGACGCAGAACTTCCTTCAACTTTGAATGGCACTGTGTGCTTTAAACCACACTTGCATTCCCAGCTGCCACAACCTTTTCTAATTCTAACTAATTGTAGTTTCGCGTTTCTTGTTGCTTTTCTTATTGCAGGCCATCTTTCCTTATCTTTTCCTACTCCGACTCCAATCCACTCGTTTTTATCTCCAACAATTACTGTTGCTCTGAAAGAAAAATTCCTTCCACTTCTTGTAACTCTGGTAGTTTTCTTAAAGTCTACAACTTTTTCTTCTAAGTCTTCAACTAATAAGTCAACTATTTCTGGTTCCATTATCTTTAAACCTTTCTTTTCAATTTCATTAAGAGAATTAATTTCCTTGTTTAACACTAGTTTTCCTAACCTAGTTTTTGGAATCCAAGCGGCAAGCATTGCCTGCTTTCTTTCTTCTTCTCTTGAAGCTCTCTTGTTTTCCGTTCGGCCTCTTTTCTTTCCTTCAGTTTTTTTTTCACTCATTTGCTTTTACACCTTTTAAGAGTTTTGCTTTAAAATCATTAAATGCTTTAACTTTTTCTTCACTAATGTGTTTTCCTTCAATCCTGTCTTTTGAAGGCAAAGCTTTCTCGTCAAACGGAAGCTTTATTCCTGAATCAAGTAATCCTTTCAAGCAGGCAAACAATCTACCGCCCAAAAAAGAAGTCTGAATTCCTAAATCTAGTACTGCTTGGTCAACTTTGCCTTTAACTTTAATTCCCAAATACAATCCAGTAAGGTAAGCTGTTGGCAGATTCATTTTTGGTTCCCATCCTAATTTCTTTAAAGCTTTAGAGCTAACTCCTGCAATAACTTTGTCTCCAGTTTTCTCGTACTTTACTGCTTGGACAACAAAGTGCTTGTTGCTTTTCCTTACAATAATTCTAGGAAGCTTTGATTTCAGTAAAGATAACCTTTTAACGTAATTTGTTTTTCCTTCCATTCTTCTCTTAAACTTTTTTTTATAAGTTGGTCCTTGACTCATTTCGATCCCTCAATACTTTGCTTTAAATGCTTTTTTCCACGATAATAACCACCGGTAACTTTACTGTATGCTTTCCTGTAAGCATCTTTTTTTACTGCTCCATCCTTTCTTAATTCTTTTAAAACTTTTCTTTGAGCTCTGACTTTTTTCATCCAAGCCTTTTTCTTTTTTGACCTGGTCTTAAAAGTACCGCTTCTTTTTCCTAAACCTTTCTTTAAGCCTTTTTGCTTTTTTTTCCTTAACACTTTGGCTCTAGCCTTGCTTTGTCCAGTGTTTCTTTTCTTTTTAATGATTCTTTCTGCAACTAAAGCTCTTACATCTTCTTTTGTAATGCATTCAGTAATCTTTTCTTTTTGACTGGAGTCAAACCAGACTTTTTCTTTGCCAACTCCTAAAACTTCTTTTGCTAGTCTTCTAATCTTTTTTAATTCCACTAAAATACACCTTTATTTAATATTCACAATATAAATGTTTTTTTCTCTTGCTTTTTCAATTATTTCAATTCTTTTCTTTCTTCCAAGTTTACCGCTTAACCTTACAGCTTGATTTTCTTTAACTTTATCCAAGTCATTTTTCTTTAAAACCATTATTTCTTTTAAGCCTGAAGGATGCAAAAAACGAATCTTTTTTGAAGTCCTGAAACCATTTTTTGGAATTGCTCCGTCATCATTCAGAAAACGAATGTCAATTCCCCTTGGCTTTCTCCACCTGTCCCATTTGTCGTTGCTTTTCCTTCTAATGTCTCGTTGTCCAAATCTTCCCCTAAACACTGGGTGGCTTTTCTTTTGAATTAACTTTACAAGCTTTTTGACGTCAATGCTTTTTGAAATCTTTATTGGTTTTGGTTTAACATAAACTTTCTTCTTTTTAACTTCTTTCTTCTCTTTGGTTTCCTTTTTCTCGCCTTTTTCTTCCTTTTTTTCTTCTTTCTTTTCTTTTCCTTCCGCTTTTTTTTCTGTTTTCTTTTCCTCTTTAACTTCTTTCTTTACTTCTTTTACTTCCTTTAACTCTTGTTTTTCTTTTATTGGTTCTGCTTTAACTACTTTAATTTCTTGCTTTTCTTCTTTTTTTGCCGCAGGCTTTTCTTTTACTTTTTCTTCTTTTTTCACTGGCTTAATGATTTCTGTGTCAGCTGAAATTTTTTTCTCTAATTCTTTTTCACTCATCTTTACACCTTAAAGTTTTTTTCCTGCCTTGCTAGTAATATAAACTCCATCCTGATAAACTCTAATATCTCTGCCCCTGATTTTTGTCGCGTTTTCAATGTTTGCTGCTGTTTGCGATACTTCTTCTTTATCAAAACCTTTAACAGTAACTTTTTTTCCTTTCACTTCCACGCTTGTCTTGCCTCTGATTAATGCAATTCTTGGCTTTTTTTCACCACAAAAATTGTTTATTATTATTTCTTTGTCTTTCACGCTCACGTTCATTGGAAAATGAGAGAAAACTATTTCTAATTCATAAGTATAACCTTCAGTTACTCCAGTAATCATGTTTTGAATGTGACTTTCAATGGTTTTTCCAATTGACTGAACTCTCTTGCCTTTCCCCTTCAAACTAATTAAAATTGAGTGGTTTTCCTGTTGTAATTCAATTCCTTCAACTCTAATGTTTTTGGAAATCTTTTTATCCCCTAAACTTAACTCTATCTCATGCCCTGAAACCTTTAACCCAAGGTTTTCTGGAATTGTAACTTTTTTTGTATAAATTTCAATCATTTTTACACCATTAATAAATTAAAGCAATTAATCTTCCGCCAACTTCTTTTTGTTTTGCTTCTTTATGCGTAATAACTCCTTTTGAAGTGCTTACAATTATCATTCCAATGTCTCTTGCCGGCAAGTAACGTTTCTCGTATTTTTCAAACTCGGTTTTTTTTACTGCGTGCCTTGGTTTTATTGCCTTGCATTCGTTGATTTTTCCAAGCAAGCTTACTTTTATCATTCCTTCCCTGCCATCGTCAATAAATTCAAATTTTCCAATATACTTCTTTTCCTGTAATACTTTCAGTATTCTGCTTAACAGTTTGTTGACTGGGCGAATAATGCATTCTTTTTTTGAAGCCATTTCATGGTTCTTAATGTTTATTAGGGCGTCAGCCACAGGGTCAATTAAAGTCATTTTTTCATTCCTCCAGTCAGTCTAGTTTCTCAAAACCAATCCTTTCAGCATTTGCTTTAAAGCATTTCCTGCACATGTTAATGTCATATTTTTTGATAAAGCCTTTATCGTTACCGCAAACACTACAGGCTTTAGCTCTGCGTCTTTTATTTATGGTTTCACTCACTGCACTTCAACTCCAAACTTTTCTTTCATAAATGCAATTGCGTCATCTTTTGAAACTCTTTGTTTTACTCCGACTTTGCTTTTCAAAATTTTTCTTCTTTTAATTCTATGCCCTTTTCTTTCAAGGTTTACTATAACATCAAATCCTTTAATTCCAAGTTTTGGGTCATATTTTACTCCAGGCAATTCAATGTATTCTTCCACTCCAAAACCAAAGTTTCCTTCCTTTGAAAAACAACGTGCTTTCAAAATATTGTCTTTAGCTTTCAATGCTTTCTTCAAAAAATCTTCTGCTATACTTTTTCTTAAAGTCACTTTAGTTCCAATCGCCAAACCAGGTCTAATCTTCCAAGTTGGCTGTTTTACTGTACAAACCGTTTGAATTGGAGTCCTGCCAGTCAACAACTTTAAAATACTGACTGCTTTATTCAGTTCTTCACCGCTTTCTCCGACACCAATGTTTAGTGTCACTTTCTCAATTCTAACGTCTTTAATTGAACTCATTCAATCCCTTCAATTACTGGCTTGTCTTTTCCAATAACAAACACTTTTTCTTTAACTGTTGAAAACTCTTTTTTTCCTTCTTTTAAACTAACCAGTGATTTCTTCATTAAGGTTCCAGGAATAACTTTAGTTATTACTGCAATGGTTCCAGCGTGAGTTCCACCAGTAATAAACGCTGTATTTCCTTTTTTTAACTCCATATTTTCAATCACTTTTTGTTCTGGCACACTAATTTTT
This sequence comes from archaeon, assembly GCA_043821385.1. Classification (GTDB taxonomy): domain Archaea; phylum Iainarchaeota; class Iainarchaeia; order Iainarchaeales; family JBDRCV01; genus JBDRCV01. The sequence continues at coordinate 20,928 of JBDRCV010000002.1, forward strand.
ATAGTACTGCCAACTACAAAATTGTCTTTTGTTATAATTGTCCTGCCGTCGTTTGTTGTTAAAGCAAAATCCTTTACTGAATTCTTTTTCTTTTTAGTAATCTTGCACAATTTTTCTTTAGCGTCTTTTCCTTCAACTTTCTTTAAAGTAATTCTTGACTTGTTGTCAATTAAAACCCTGTAAAACTCTTTTTTTGGTATGACTTGAATTATGTCAAACAATCCAATCGGAAAATTGGTTTTTTTTACTGTCACACCATTAACTGTCACAAAACCCTGATGCAGTATTCTCTTGATTTCTTTAAGGTTTTTTGCAAAACCAAGAAATTCCCTTAAAGCAATTCCAATCGGGATTGAAGTCTTTTTACTGTGAGCTCCTTTGCCTGTTTTAATTACCCAGACTTTTCCTTTTCTTCCAACCTTTAAAACCTTTCTTGCACTCAAGGTTTTCTGGCTTTTAGTTTCACCTTTATTTGCCACTTTCACCACTATCCTTTTTTTCTTCTTTCTCTTCTATCTTTTCTTTTTTTTCAACAACTTTCTCTGTTTTTGTTTTTTTAGTTATCTTTAATCTCTTAAACCTTTTATCATCGTCTCTGTTCAATTCTAAAATCATTAAATTACTTGCATTAAATGGAATCAACACTTCACTGCCGTCAGATTTTTTTCTGTTAATTGCTTCCAAGAAAACTCTTTTTTTCTTAAATGAAACTCTTGTAACTTTAGTTCTTTTTTTCTTAAACTTTCCTCTTAAAATTCTCACGGTATCACCTTTCCTTATTGGAAGGCTTCTTTTGTTTAATTCTTTTCTTAATTCTTTTGATAAGTGTGCTGACAATAGCTTGTGAGTTTCATGCATTTTTGCATCAAACAATCTTTTTCTTTGCTTTCTTGGTTTCTTGCTTTTATTCATTTTTTCACCTTAAACAACCATTGACGCAATTCCGGCAACCTTTGGCCACCTTTCACCAACTTCTTTTGCAATACAACCTTTAATTTCTGAACCTTTTGGTAACCCTTTATCATCAGTTAAAACAACTGCATTATCTTCAAACTTTATTCTTACTCCGTTAGCTCTCCTGAACTCTTTTTTGGTTCTGACTACAACTGCTTTCTCAATCTTTTTCCTCATTTCAGGTTTTCCTTCTTTTACAACAACTATTAATAAGCTAGCTATTCCTGCTTTCGGGTTCATTCTTTTCTTTCCTTTAAATCCTTTAACACTAATGATTTCTACTAATTTTGCTCCACTGTTATCCGTGCAAAAACACCTGGTTCCAAGTGTTAGTCCTTTCGTTGCATTTGAACTAATTGCTCTCAACCTTTAACACCACAAAACTTTTTGTTTTACTAATTTTTCTTGTTTCCCCAAAAGTAACTTTGTCTCCCACTTTTGCCTTCATACATTCAGGCAAGTGAACTGACATTTTTGACCTTACTTTCTTGTAACGCTCATATTTTGGGACTTTTCGAGTAATTTTTCTTTCAATAATAACTGTTTTTGATGGTTTGTTGCTTACAACAATTCCAGTAAAAACGTTTCCTCTGACTTTAAGGCTCCCGTGAACTGAACACTTTTTGTCATTACATTCTGCCATAATATTTCCTCCACCATTGTTTGGTTCTTGCTTCTGGTTTGCATTCCAATAATTTTCCTTCAACTTCAATAATTTTTTTTCCAATAATAAACTTTAATGTTACTTCCTTTTTAGGAATTTTTTTTAATCCTTTAATGGTTTCAACTGTAATCGTGTTCTTGGTTTCCTCTTTAATTACTCCTTTTATTCCTTGCTTGTTTTCATCACTTGATTTTTTGACTTCAACTCTTAAACCAATTATTTCTTGTCCTAAAATATTTTTTTCATCTACTTCAAAGGTCGATTTGTTCATTCCGGTAACCTTCTTTTAACAATACTGCTTTAGCTTTTTTTGCCTGTTCTCCCTGTAATTCTATTTCATTGTTTTTTACTGTGCCACCGCAAGCAAGTTTTTTCTTTAACAATCCACCCAAACGCTTTGCTTCATCCTTGCTTAACCCCTGCAGTAAAGTAATTTTTTTCCCAAACCGTCTTCTCACGACTTTTACTTTTATTTTCTGCATTTCTTTACTGATTTCACCGCAAACGCAAAGGCTTTTAGGCAAACCACACTTATTACATACATCTTCCATTTACTTTTTTCCTCCAGAATTTCTTTCTTTAATAATAGTTAAAGTTCTAGCAATACTTTTCCTGGTTTTATTGATTTTTCCAGGGCTCTCATTTTTTGTTCCGCTGGCATTCAATGCCTTGCTTCTAGCTAACTCGGTTTTCAGTTCAATGACTTTTGCCTCTAACTCCTGCAACCCTAATTCCCTGTATTTTTTCACTTCTTTAGTCATTTTCCTAACACCTTAATTGTTTTCCTTTAATTCTTCAACTTTTTCTTTAACTTTAACCCCAGTAATCTTTTCAACTATTTTCTCAACTTTCTCTGTTTTCTCTTTTTTTTCTTCTTTATTTTCTGTTTGCTTTTCAACTTTTTTTTCAGGTAATACAGCAGCCTTTTCCTTTACCTTTTCAGTTTTATTTTCTTTGGATTTTTCTGCTGGTTTCTCTTCTGCTTTCTCTTCTTTTTTTACAACTGGCTTTTCTTTTACTTTTTCTTCCTTTTTCTCTTCTTTAACATTTTCTTTTGGCTTTTCTTTAATTTCTTTAACTTCTATAACTTTTTCTTTTTTTTCTTTCACTATCTCTTCCTTTTTCTTTGTTTTCTCTGCAGGTTTCTCTACTGGTTTTTCTTTTCCTTCTGTTTCTGCAGGTTTTTCTTTTTCTTCTTTGCTTTTTAATAGAATTTCTTTACCTATTTTGTCTGGAAACACTGTGTCTGGGTGAACTAAACTTACCTTTATGCCAATTGTTCCAAACTTTAAGTATGCTGTATCTTTTGCTTTGTCAACTAGTTTTGTTTGTTGTCCTGCTTTTTTCATATAACCTTGAACTAGCCTTTGTTTTCTTTTTCTTTGCCCTTTGCCTGCAAGGTTTCCTGCTAAAAATATTTCAGCTCCTAATGCTCCAGCTTTTTCTATTTGCTGCATTGTCCTGTAAGCAACACTTCTCCAAGGGTGGCCTCTTTCCATTGAACTTTTCATTTCGTTTACGATTGCTGCAGCATTCAAGTAAATGTTTGTTATTTCTTTTATTTCCAGTTGAGGGTTTTCAATCCCAAACTTTTCTTCCATATCTTTTGTCAGAGCCCTAATGTTTTGGCCTTTTTTTCCTATTGCCAGTCCTGGTTTGGTTGTACTAACAATAATTCTGGTAACTAACGGAGTTTTCACTACTTCAGCTTTAGTAAAACCAGCTTTACTTAATTCTTTTTTCAAGTAATGCTCTAATTTTACTCTTTTAATTCCTTCTAAAACAAACTTTTTTTCAATCATTTTAATCCTCTTTAACTATTACTTCAATATGAGTTGATTTCTTGTGGCGTGGTTTTCCTGAAATTCGTCCTTGTGCCTGGTGTCCTTGTTTTCTAAATCCTTGATTGGCTTGAGCATGAATTATTTTAAGGCTTTTTTCATCTAACCCCTTGTAGTCAGCGTTTGATTTTACTGCTTCCAATAATTTCATAAAAGTCTCACTTGCTTTAAGCGGAAACCTTCCAGTTTTAGTCCCGCTTTTACTGTCACCTTTCCTGTGAGCAACTTTACCAACATATCTTTTTAATGGCAGGAAATCTTTTTTCTCTTTAACTCTTCCAAGAAATGCTACTGCTTTGTCAACGTTTTTTCCTCTAATTTCCCTGCAAATTTCTGCAGAGTACTTAAAAGAAATTGGCTGATTGCTTGCCCTTGCTCTGGCAATCTTTTTTTCTTTTTCATCTCCTTGAAAAGAGTAATTTCTTTTAGCCATTATTTTAACCTCTAGACTTTATTGCAGTACTAGACTTTGTTGCACCAATTCCTGCTTTACCGTGCTTTACTCTAGTTCTAGTTAAACTTAAATTTCCAAGTCTTTCTCCAACCATTTCAGGAATCATTTCTCTTTGAACAAATTCTTTTCCATTATAAATTCCAATTTTAATTCCAATCATTTCCGGAATTACTACTACTTCTCTTCGGTGAGTTTTAACTGGCTTTGGAAAAGTTCCACTTTTTAAAACTTCTTTTGCTTTTGAAACTTTTATGAAAAACTTTTTCCATTCCTCGTTTTTTATTCCTCTTAATAAACTTCTTTTAGTTCTGCTAGGCAATAATAACGCAAATTCCTCTAAACTCATTGCCTGTAATTCATTCAAGGTTTTTCCTTTGAAAGTAAACTCTTTAGCCATTCAACTCCACCTACTTTTTCTTCCTGCCAGTTCTTCTTGAAGCAATATTTCCAACCATTCTTCCAGGCGGACTGCCTCTGGCAGTTGACTTTGATTTTCCAGCGTGATGTGCTCCGCCACCAAACGGGTGGTCAACCGGATTCATTGCTACTCCTCTAACACTAGGGTAAGGTTTTCCTTTTGCTTTCATTGCATGATGCTTGTTTCCTGCTTTAATAAAAGGTTTTTCTACTCTTCCAGAACCAGCAGCATTACCAATTGTTGCCCTGCAATCCAGGTTAAAACCAATAAGCTTGTTTGAAGGCAGTTTAATCATTGCTTTCTTGTCTTTAGTTACAAGCAACCCATAACTTCCCGAAGTTTTAACTAGTTTTCCTCCATCGCCTGGAACTTTTTCAATATTAAAGACTGGACAACCTTCAGCTATTTCATTTAATGGTAAAACGTTTCCAATAGCCATTTTAGCTTTCTTTCCAAACTCTACTCCTTGATTTAAATGCATGCCTTCAGCTGCAACCAAAAAAACTTCTTTTCCTTCAACATCGTCAAACAATACTCTTGCAGTAACACCTGACCTGATTGGGTCATTAATAAATTCAACTAACTGGCCTTTAGCCACTTCATTTTTTTGTTTTTCACTGTAACTAGGGTAACGGACTTCAACTTTAGAGTTAAGTGTAGCCTTATATTTAGGGCTTCCTTTTCCTCTCTTCTGGCTTTTCAATCGTCTGCCCATTTTTAGTTCACCTAAATTACTCCTAACTTTGTTGCAATCTCGTCAGCTCTAAACGCTTTATTTATTCTGACTACTGCTTTCTTTCTGGTTTTCCTGTCTCTTAAAACATTTACTTTGTCAACTTTAACTTTATACATTTTTTCTACAGCGTTTTTCACGTCAGCCTTGTTTGCTTTACCATTAATTACAAAAGTTAAAGAATTCAATTTCTCTATCGCGTTAACTGCTTTCTCTGTAATCAAAGGATATAATATAACTTCAAACTCTTTTAAACCATTAACACTTTCAAACGGTTTTACAACAATAACAGGCTTTACTTCTTTTGGTTTTCTTAAACCTTTAAGCAAACCCTTTTTCTCAGTTTTTACTTTAAGCTTTTTCTTGGCTTCCTTTATTGCCTCTTTCTTTACTTCTTTTTTCTTTTCAGCCATTCAATCACTTTAATTCTTTTAATGCCTGCTCGCTCCACAAAGTTAACCTGCCTGGTTTACAGCCCGGTGCAAGCAATTCAGGATTCAAGTTTTTAACGTTTACAACGTCCACGCCCTCTAAATTCCTGAAAGCACGATAATTTTTTACATCATTTAAAATAACTAATAAGCTCTTCTTTTTCTTGTATTTTCTTCCACGCCTTCTGCCTTTTCCTGCTCTTAAATGCTTTTTCTTTTTCGCGTTTTCAACATCTATTCCAACACCCAGTTTAATTAAAACTTTTGAAACTTCAGCAGTCTTTTTTAAGCCTTCAATCTTGCTGTCAATTACTAAAGGAAATTCAAGTTTTCCTTCAAAATCATGCCCTCTTTCCTTTACTAGCTTCTTATCAGCGGTTGCCGCAATAGCACTATCTAACGCTTTCTTTTTTTCTTTCTTATTAATCTTTTCAATTATTGTTTTCTCGATTTTTGGAGGGTGAGCTTTTGGTCCACCAACAGACTGACTAATGCCTGCAACCCTGCCGTAAAGAATTTCCCTGCGGTTTTTTAATCTGGGCAGTCTAGCCCTGCCAGTGTTAATTGTACATCTAGCTCTGTTAGCTTTTCTTACACCAATATATTCAGCTGTATTATTTCTTCCAGCTAAAACAAAATTGCTTTTAGGTTGTTTTTTCTTGCTTGCAATGCTTAACACTGCACGCTTAATTAAATTAGGGTAAAGTTTTGTTTCAAAACACTCTGGCAAACTTATGCTGCGAACTTTTTTTCCATCCAAATCATAAACGTTTGCCTGCATTCAATCACCTGTGCTTTGTTGAGAAAAAAGTAATCTCCGAAATTTTGTGTTTTTTCTCTTTTGCAATCCTCACATGTTCTCTGATTGCAATAAGCCTTTTTCTTGGGCCTGGAACACTACCAGACAATAAAACAAAATCATTTTTAATTACTCCATAACCATTAAAACCGCTTAAAGGAGTAATTTCTTTACCATTACCACCAACCATTAACACTTTCTTGTTTATTTCAGTTCTAGAAAAATAACCTAACTGTCCAGGCCTAGCTACAGTCCAATGAACTGTTGCAGGATGCCATGGCCCTAAACTTCCAAGTCTTCGCCTGTGCTTGCTTTTAGGCCTGTGTTGTTTAACTCCAAACCTCTTGATTACGCCTTGCCAGCCTTTACCTTTAGTCACTGCTTTAACGTCAACAAACTCTTTTTCCTTTAAAATATCGCTAACTTTCAAGTCTTTTCCAAGCTTTTCTTTAGCAAAAGCCATTGCTTCATCTAACTTTCCGTTAACCCTTAATTCCACTATTTCAGGCTTCTTTTTACCAATTCCAGTCAATTTTGGTTGAGTATGACACAACAAACATAAAAACTCTATCTCGCCCTTCTTTTCTTCTAAATTACTCCAAGAGCCCTTATTTTCTTCTTTAACTTCTTTTTCAACTTTCTTTTCCTTTTTCTTCCTCTTTAATCCCTTTAACCTTCTTTCTAACTCTTTTTCAAGCTTTTCAGCCTTTACTTCTGTTAAAGCCTTTAAACCATAACTGTCTTTAGTGTAAGCTCTGACTCCAAAAACTTTTAATGCAGGGCATTCAATAATGGTTGCAGGTAAAACAATTTCCTGACCAAAAGTTGGAGCATTCTTGTGCTCGTCTTTTCCCATCAAGTGCATCATGCCTGCCTTGTAACCATAAAATGCTTGAACTCCAGTTTCCTCTTTTTTTGGAAAACTCCGAAGGCTAGGAATTTCTTTTTTAGCCTTCTTTCTTGGGTAGAAGGCCAGACTTCCAGATCTGGGTTTATGTACTTTTGGCATACTTAAACACCTCTAAAAAACAGCGTTTAAAGCTTAATTTAGGGTTTTTTTTGAGAAAAAAGCAGTTATTGCCTTTCTCGTATTGCAAGCAACTATTTCTCCCTTCAATCTTGCTCGCAGTGTACGCTTAAAAAGCTCTGAATTTCATTATAAGATTATATTAATATATTAATTCTCCATAAAGCTTTAAAAAGGGTTTTGTTTGATTTCAAGAATTAAATTCATTTAAGTCTTCAATATTCATTCTTGTAATGCATGCTCCGTTCTTGCAGGAACTAGTTTTTCCAAACAATTCTTTACAGTTAACTGTTTCAGACATTAAAGTTCTTTCTTCACAGTAATATTCTTTTAATTGCGTGCTGTCAATGCATTCGTCAGAGTACTCGAAAGCTGCATTGTCTAGTGTAAAAACAATTCTTCCTTTTAAAGCATATTGTCTGCCGTTATCACTGTCAGCGCAAACATCTCTTTCTCCTGTCTTGCCTATAATGAATTCTTCGTTAATACAACCACTAACTAATATTATTATAATAAGAAATAAAATAACTCCAGCAATTCCTTTAAACCCTTTAAACATGTAATTAATTACTTACTTTTAATTATTAAAGGTTTTCAATTAGTGTTAATGCTTTCATCCATGTCTTCCAGTGTTTTTTCCAATGAATTAGCTGTTGCCTGTAAGTCTTGCTCTAAGTTTTCTTCTGTTACTGTTTCGCCAAAAATCAATTCCATGTAAGCGTCATGCAATTCTTCCAGGTTTTCTCTTAACAATTCTAAGAATTCAACTGATTCTTCATAATTCCCGTTATCAAATTCTGTTCTAGCTTTCTCTAAATTGTCTTCTGCTTTAACCTGAATTGCTTCTAATTCTGAAACATTAATTCCAATTAACTTTAAGTCTTCAATTATCATGCTTGTTCTTTCCAATACTTTCGTGCCAACAGTAATCCAGTAACCTGCAACAATTTTTGGAGGTAACTGCCACTGCAAGTCTCTAACTATTTGTGCCAGTTCAACTGATAACCCAAAAATTTCAAGTTGAACTTTTAAAACTTCTAGTCCTTTTTGTTCTTCTAACGCGCTTTCCAATTCACTTCTCTTGTCTTTTATTTCGTTTAACTTGTCTCTTGCCTCGCTTACATCAAACTTTAATAATTCTAAAGCATTCAAAGTATTTTCTGCTCTCTCTGCCCTGATGTCAAAAATTTCTAATGAATTCTCTTTGTTTTTTTCCCAGAAAGCGTTCTTTAATGAATCCAATTCTGTTTTGTTGTCATTTAATGCTGTCACAATTCTTGCAAGCAATACTAATGGTTTCCCATTGTTTTCAGTCATTAACTTTTGTCTTTCTTTAGAGAAATCGCTTGTAATTCCAATTAATTCTCTTACAAGATTATTTAATCCTACATGCGTGTTTAACTCGTCAACGGTTTCAGTTTTCACATTAAATTCATCAAATAATTCAGTTAATTTTCCTGCATCAGTTTCACTGCTTATTTCTTTAATGTAATCAATTACTGCTGTCATGCTTGTCTTCTGGATTTCTGTAGTCCAATGCAGGCTTGCTTGTCTTGTTTCAACCTGCCTGTCAAGAATTGGGTAGTCTGCTTTAGCACTAACAGTTAAAGAAAAACTAACCATTAACATTATTATTAATAAGAATAATAATTTCTTCAAGTTAATTCCCCCAGTTCCTCGTTTTCAGGGTTAACTTCAAAAGGTTCAATTGTTAAAATATTTAAATCCGAATCTTTAACGCATTCACTCTTACAACAACTAAAACTATCACTTGCATTAAGATAACTTAAACTACACTCTTGCCCTAACACGCATTCAAAACCATTTAACTCACTGCAAGTTTTAAAGTTTCCTTGAACTTCAATTGGCTGGGTTTCAGGGTTTGTTTTTAGTCCTTGATTTCCTGGCTGCTGGTTTTCTTGAGTTTGAACTTCTTTTTCAGTGCAGCCACTAAAACTTACAATAATTAGAATAAGAAAAAGTAATCCTAAAACAAAAACTTTTTTCATGTAATAATTACTCCTTCATTTTATTTAAACCTATTTTTCAGCCACTTTTAAAAAGTTTTTTTCCAGGTAAAACATGTTTGTCTCCAAAACCTATTCTTCCAATTTCAAACTTATCAATACTGCCAATTCCTGGTTTTTCAATTTCAATTTTTTCTTCTAACGCACTAACATTATTGAAAACAAAAAAAATTAAAATCACTAGAATTAAACTTAAAACAATTTTTTTCATTATAACTTTACGATTAAATTAATTTAAATAATTATGTTTTGTTACCACAAGTTATTTAAACCACTTTTCCCTTTCCTTTATTAGTGTTTGTTTTTGGTTAAATTAGAATTTTTTGGTCATTCTTTTTTTAGAATCACTGGCGGAAAAAATTGTTTGCTTGTTGATCCTTTCCTGCCAACCAATTCAAAAAGAAACTATCTTTTAACTTCTCCAAAACAAGCAAAAGATTTCAAGGACGTGGACTCAATTTTTATTTCTCACGAGCACGCAGAACACTTTGACAAACAGGCAGTTGAAGCAATTGCTTTAAGAAATAATTCAATTGTTGTAAGCCATGAAACAGTTTTAAACCAGTTAGACATTCCAATCAACTTAAAGAAGTCAGTTGAATCAAATCAAGAATTCATTTTAAGGAATGTGAAAGTAAAAACTATTACTGCTCACCACCCCAGAACTTTTTCTTCTATGGGTTTCATGTTTGACTTTAATGGCAAAACAGTTTACCATGCAGGAGACACTGATTTAACAGACATTTTCACTCAAATAAAACCAGATGTCGCATTGCTTCCAATTGGCGGACAAATAACCATGGACGTGATTGACGCTGTTCGTGCAACAAAAACCATGAAACCAAAATTTGTTATTCCAATGCATTACAACACTTTTGAAGAAATAAAACAAAATCCTTTAGAGTTAAAGGAAAGAATTGACAAAAGCATTCTGAACACTAAAACAATTATTCTTGAACCAGGGCAAAAATTCGAGTTCTAGAAAAGTTTCCTTTAAATACTTGTTTGATTATTATTCTAGCATGACTGTAGGTAATTTAATTGGTAATTGTTTTGAAGCTTTAAAAAGCAGGGACTTATGGATAGCTAGTTTAGTTTTCATATTAGTTACTTTAGGTTCTTTCGTTATTTTTATGGGTTTAGGCCTTGTAATCCTTTACTTGTTTGCTTTAGGAATTATTGCTACAGCTGACTTTGCGGTAATAATTCTGCCAGCAATAATTTTGATGCTAGTTTTTGGAATAATTTACCTTGCAATAACTGCAATTGCAGTCATGGCTTTACTTAACTCTTTTAAAGCTTTTTACGAGAAAAAAAAGCTTGGAATTCAAAAAAGTTATTCTCTTGCAATTCCTTTATGGAAGAACGGCTTAGTTCTAGCTTTGTTTGAAATTATTTTAATTGCAGTCTTGTTTATTGTTATTTTAAGTCCAGCAATAATAACTTTGTTTTCAAGCGGAACAATTGAAACCATTATTAATACAAGCATGACTGGATCGTTTGACTCTGCAATGGAGTCTGCAATCATGCCAGTAATTGGCTTGTTTATTGGTTTGGGATTAGTTTTTGGAATAATAATACTAGTTTTACTGCCTTTCCTTTACTTGTTATTTCCAACTCTTGCCTTTGAAAAGAAAAGCGTTAAACAAACAATTAACATGGCTTGTAATGCGTGGAAGAAAAACTTTCTGCCAAGCCTTGCATTTGTTGTCATAATGCTGGTAATTATTGTTGTTCTTTCAACTATTTTATCTTTAATTGGAGTTGCTTTAATGTTTATTCCAATAATTGGCTGGGCTTTTAACTTAATTTTCTCTCTTGCAAGCACTTTCATTTCAACAATCCTATCAATAGGACTAATAACACAACTATACTTAATGAATAAGAAATTCTTGAAATAAAATAGTTTACTTTTTATCTGGCTTAACTTTAACTAACAATCCTTGTTCAATTTACTCTTCAACGTTCATAACACCACAGGCCTTTCACCAAACAATACAATTGAATCAAAAATAACGTTCTCATAAAAAACTTTATCTTTAACTGCTTTTTTTCTCCATTCATTCCAAGAAAAAACAGTAACATTAACTTCTTTTTTAATCTTGTTCACAAACCTTAAATCTGTTTTTGTTTTCTTGAGAGAAATTACTAGTAAGTCAACGTCACTTTTCATGTCATTTGTTCCTTTGGCTAGACTCCCATACAATAAAATTGACTGCACTAAAGGAATTCTTTTAATTATTTCATTAACAATCTTTGAATCATTTAATTCATTTACATTAAACAATGTTTTCCACTGCCTGCATAACGCGTTATCCAAGCTTGCTTTATACTGGTAAGTTTTTCCTATCACTTTAAGTGAAACCATTCCCTTCTTATGCATGTAATCCAAGGCAATCCTGCTGGCACCAGGACTAAGTTTTGCTTCTCTTGCCAAACCCCTAACAGAAAAACTTTTTGAAGGAACCGCAGTCAAAACTTGCATAGCGTGAACCAAAGCATACTTTTCTAACATACTAATACATTATACAAGTGTTTATTTAAATGTAACGTCAACTTTTAGTTTACAATAAATTGTAACGGTGTTTTTCAATTATCTTAATGTTACAGTTGACTATAACAAACAACCACTAAATGTTACGTTTCAGTGTAACATTTTGGTTTTTTGTGAAGGCAATTCACTCAACCTTTACTTCCATTAAATCTTTAGCTAAATGAGACTCATTAAATTCTTTTTTTGCTTCATTCAACAATTCATCTAGTTTCTTGTAACGGTTACTAAAGTGAGTTAAAAACAGTTTTCCAACTTTAGCTTTTCTTGCCAACTTTGCAGCCATTTTAGCAGTTGAATGCTTTGTATCCCTCGCTCTGCCAGCATGTTTTTCAGTAAAACAAGCTTCATGAACTAAAACACTTGAACCCTTTACTGCGTTCAAGTAATTTCCTTTAACTATAGAGTCAACAACATAGCTGACGCTTTTGCCTTTCTTTGCTTTAGAAAAATCTAATACTTGTGATGGCTTAATTGTCTTACCTTTAACTTTCACACTCTTGCCTTCATGTAATTTCTTAAACAATGGTCCCGGTTCAACTCCTAACGCAATCGCTTTTTCTCTCAAAAACTTTCCTTTAGTTTTAATTACTTCTTCCAACTTATAACCAAAACAAGTCACAGTATGATTAACTTTGAAAGCTTTAACTAAAACGTTTTCGTCTTCAAAAACTTTTCCAGATTTTTCAACTTCTTTAACAATGACTTCAAACAACAACTTTCTTTCATTTAATTTTGAAATAGTTTTCATTAAGTTCTTGGTTCCCTTTGGCCCAAAAATTGTTAAAGTAAAATCTCTTTTATGCAAGTTCATGCTAGCAAGCAATCCAGGCAAACCAAAAACATGGTCTCCATGCAAGTGACTTAAAAAAACCTCGTTTATTTTCATGTAAGAAACTTTTGCTTTCATTAATTGTTGTTGTGTTCCCTCACCACAATCAAACAAATAATTCTTGCCTTTAAACGAAACAATCGTTCCACTCAAGTTACGGTTTTTTGTCGGAGCACTGCTTGAAGTACCAAGAAAAGTTATATTCATTTTCTAACACCAACTAATTTAAATTGTTTTAATATATAATATTACTTGTATGGTTAAAAAGGTTAAAGAAACAGTGGTAAAGGTTAAAGAAACAATTGTAACTGACGACTTTCCTTCAACTGACAAAGTTCAAGTTTCAAAAAAACTAATGGGGCAAGTTATAGGCCAAGATAGTGCAGTCGAGTTAATGAAGAAAGCGGCAGCACAAAAAAGAAACGTTTTACTTATTGGAGATCCTGGCACTGGAAAATCAATGCTTGCTCAAGCAATGAGTGAAGTCATGCCAGTCCAAGAATTATTTGATGTAATGGTTTACCCTAATGAACTTGACTCTAATAATCCTAAAGTTCGCACAACCAAAGCAGGAGAAGGACAACAAATAGTTCAAAAAGAACGCCTTTCAGCTAAAAGTTTTGATGACAACATGCGAATGATTTCCTTTCTATTGCCTTTAGGTTTCTTTATTTTTTCCAGTGTAATCTGGCAACTAGGATTTATTTCTGACGTTATTTACGCTGCCACATTACTTTTAGGTGGCATAATTTTGATTGCCGCAGTTCTAGGATCACAACTAAAAGTTCGAGCAACAAAAACCGCACCAAAACTATTAATTAATAATGCAGGAAAAAAAGTAGCACCATTCATTGAAGCAACCGGGGCAAAAGCAGGAGCCCTTTTCGGCGATTGTCGTCATGATCCGTTACAATCGTTTATTGACGAAGATAAGTTCGTGGTTGTACGTGGCAACAAGGAAGAAAAGTTAACCTTTGAACAGTTATGGAAAGAAATGTCTGAAAAACATTCTGACTTAGTTGAAAAACATGAAAATGATTATGAAGCCATAGTTTTCCCTAAAGATGTTAATGTTTTCACTTATGGTTTAAACTCTGAAGGTGAAGTGGTCAAGACAAGAATTTACTCAATGAACCGCCGACCTTATAACTCTGAAGTAGTTGAAGTTACAGCAAACAATTCAAAGTTAACTGTCACTCCAGAACACAAGGTTAAAACTAAAGGCGGAGACAAGAAAGCAGTAGAAGTTTCAGAAAAAGATTCTTTGATTAGGTTGTTTGATTCTAAGGTTAATTATTAATTTATTAAATCCGAATTAAACAAGGAAAATGAATAAAAGAACATAGAGTAATGAAGATGATTGAATGATTTTCACGCAAATTTTAGATTTTGTTACTCAAAACTTTCTAGAATTTATTGCAATAATAATAGCAGTTATTGCAATTATCTTTACTGCATTGAAAGATTTTATATTACCTTGGTTTAGGAGGCCAAACTTTGTTTTCTTATATGAAGAAAAAAAGCCGTTTAGAAAAGAGAAAGTTCAAATAACAAATGAGGGAAAAGAAGGGGCTTTTTTAAGGATGAAAGTAAAAAATATGGGGAAAGATGTTGGAAAAAACTGCAGATGCCAGATTTTTAGGGTTATAGAAAACAACAAACCATTACATGACTATGAAGGACTGCCATTAAAATGGGCTGGAAGACCAGAAGTGATTTTGGATCCCCTTAAAGCTGAACGGCTTAACATCGGACAGGGAGAAACAGAATTTATCGACATAATTTCAACACGTTGTGGTGAAGAAGGCTCAAGATTTGAAAAGTATCACCCGGTTGACATAGGAATCTCAAATTACCTCCCGCCAGGAAAATATACTGTAACCTTAATTTTCAGCGGTGATAACTTTAAGCCCAGTAAAATAAGCTTTGATGTACAAAGAGGAGCTTCAAAAGACTACAAAGATATTAAAATAAAACTATGGAGTATGGGGAGCAACAATTTAGTTAAAAGGCTGATTTTCCTACTAACTTCAGGATTTAAAAAATCTTTTCATTAAATTTAAGTATGAGTTGGTTAAATAATTCTCAGGTTTCTACATTTGCAAATAACTCAACGATAAATGCATATGAGTTGTTAGTTACAATAAAAACTTCTAATCCAGAAGAATTTAAGAAAAAAAAGAAAATATTAGATGAAAATTGGGAAAAGATATCGGTTTATGAATTGAGAAAGCTAATTTTGGATGCCTTCCTTACTTTTTCTCCAACGTTTATTTTCAGTGTTTTGGTTTACTCGTTAATAAAATCTCCTGAATCTTGGCTATTAATCACAGTGTTTTTTGTCATTTTTTTGATCTTAATGATTATAACATCAAAATGTAGGATTCTTTGTCAATCAGAACTTTACAAATTGGGCCAAGCACAAGAAAGTTTAAAACAGAAAATAAAAGAAAATAACAAGTAGCTTTTTAAAGAAAACTATAATATGCTTAATTTATAATTTTGAAAGTAAGTATGAATTATAGTTTTGAGTTTTTAGTTATAATAATTATTAAACTTCCTGTCAAACCAACGCAAAACTCAGCAAAAATTTCCTGCTCTTTCTCTGTCAAAGATTTTTTCCCCCCGTGTTTGTCTGTTTCATTACTGGCAAGGCTACTAATAAGTCCAATCCAAATTTTAAGCCGCTCCTGGATTTTTTGTTGAGGATAATTAACAAAATAATCTTGAAGTAGTTTTCCAAGTACTCCTTTATTTTTATCTAAAATTGCTAATAAAGTGCTTTCAAGCGTAGCATTACAAAGTTCCATTGTGTCTTCAAATCTTCTTTGTGTAAAAGCTTTACGAGCAGAGAAATAATTTTTATTGGCTATGGAAAAACGTTTGTCTGATAATAAAATGTCTGCTTTTTGTACGACTTCTTTTTCGATTAAGTCCGAAACTTTTTTGTTAACATGGAAAGAATTTTTTACTTTTATAAGCTCATAAGGGATCTCTTTTTTTGCAAGTAAGTTATTAAAGTCACTCACAAAAAGATTGACCTTCTCCAAATATTGTTTTAGAAGAGATCCATCAAAAATTTTGGTTCCTTCAATTAAAGTAAAACAATAAATTTCAATTACATCAAATAGAAAATCGAGTTTAGAATGCCATAAAATATAATGTAATTCGTCTTGGTTTTTTATACCTAATACAAGGGGAAATGCATAGTTTACTCTATCTATAAAATAATCCCAACAAGGGTACCTGATATGGCAGGTAACCATTTTATTTTTTATTCTTTTTCCAGTAATGACAGTGTTAGTCTGAAATAATCTGACAATGTTCCAAACAGTTTTTTCATCAAAAGCAGACTCTACCTTTATTTCTTTAATACCAGTATTTCTTTCAGATGCAAGTCCTCTTAAAATCCTGGCATAATCTAGACTATTTGTAGCACTAATAATAGACATAAAAAGAATATAGTATAAAAATATTTTTATATGGACGTTTTCCAAGTCTAACCAGTGATAAAATAAGGGCAGCGTACCAAGGAATGTTTTATCTTCAATCCGAATTTTTTCTTACGTTTGAGTGTTGTTCGGCTTAAACTTCGCTGAAAGTACACTCACGATTATACTATTCATGATTGTACTTTCTAATCTTTCGTTTTGGAATTCTTTTATCAAAGGAGCTCTGCTGGATTAGCG
>JBDRCV010000003.1:0-2897 GCA_043821385.1 archaeon
TTTTAAACGAGTTAAGAAAAAAACAACCACAAAGATACAGTGAAATATACAACAAACTAAAATGGGGAATAACCCAAAAAGTGTTAAATGAACGCTTGAAAGAACTAGAAAAAGAAAAAATAATAACTAAAAAAGAATTCAAAGAATACCCGAAAAGAGTTGAATACAAGTTAACAAGAAAAGGCCAAGAATTAATTAAATTATTTAAAACCATCGAAGTTTGGGGAGACAAGTACTATAAAGTAAAGGAATAAGTTTTATAACAGTAAACTAAACACAGTGAACACTCAACTGCTTTTGTTTGCTATGCTGGAAAGAAGAAAAAACAAGCAATTTAGGCAAGCGAATTATTTAAAATAGCTTCGATAGAAATAGTTCTTATATTAAAATAACCTAATAAAAACCTTTAAATACCAGAAAACCATTAATTGAAAGGGAATGATTATATGACAGCACAAATAGTCTTTGATAAAAATGCAAAGAAAGTAGTTCTTGAACTACTTGAAAAAACTGTTGATGAAGAAGGCTTGATAGTTGAAAAAGGTAACCCAGCACAAAAAGTACTCACTTTTGATGGTGAAGAAATTTCTCTTCAAGAGTTTGGTGGTGTCCAAAAGGGATCTGAAGTTTTTATAAAAGATAACTTAGTTTCTCTGATTAGACTCTCCAAGAGATGAATGATGTGAATTGGCTCAATAAACTTAAACATTTAGTAAAAAATGAATTTAATTTTAACGCACCAATATTTGATAACCGAAAAATAATTATATTAAATGATTCTTTCAACACTAAATCCAAAATATTTCCAAACAAAGAAGACAAAGAAACTTATTTAAATATCGCTAGTTTAAATGAAAGACAAAAAAAAGCATTCAAACAAATTTTACAAGAGTATTTAGAAGAAGGAAACAAACTTCTTCAAAGTGACACTGCAAACCTACTTGAAAGCCTTTACAAGCACAGCAAAGAGAAAAACGATCAACAAATACTGAAATTCTTTAAAGAAGTTATCCCAGACAAAGATCTTGAAACCCTTGAAGCCGCTTTATATTTAAGAACAATTTTTAAGCAAGGAAAAAACGTTACCAAACTAAAAAGAGACATCCGTGACATTTTTGGAAACAGAGGCAACAATATCACTAATCTTTGTTCAGCAGGTTATTTTGAGAACTTTCTAATACCACTCTACAATGCAACTAAAGACGAAGGAAAAAAATTCAAAGAACTTTATGAGTTAATTGTTGACAAAGCAATAATCGCAGTTTTTGTATACAAAGACATGAATCAAGAAGAGATCCCACAACAAATAAAAGAAAAAATACAGTTGTCCAAAAAGTACGGGATAGGCTTTATTCATATTCATGGAATAGGAGCTTCAAATGTTGCAAAAATAAAAGAATGTTTAGAAATTAAGAAAAAAACATTTTTCGACTTTTTTGAAAAGAAAGTCTTCGAGAAAGAAAACATTATAATCATTGAACTTATTCTAGAATAACATTATTAACAAGAAACGCTTTTTAGTCTTTAAAAAAAAAACCAAAGAAGAAACTAAAGTTAAAAACAATAACAAGAAAAGGGGGAGAAGCCGGGAATAACTATAAGAATTAAACCGGCTTACTCGTATCTTAAAGCTTCAACTGTAGTGTTTTAAAAGAAAACAATTACAAGTTAACTCAAGCAAAACTTGCAAAAAGCACTGGGTTAACAAAAGTTCAAGCTCACAGAACAATAAAAAGACTTGAACAAAAAGGAGTTTTAGAAAAACACGAGTTCGAGTTAACTAACAAAATAATCTTGAAAAAAGAATTAATTGAATGAAACCATAAAACCACAACCTTTTTATTCTCTAACTATACATAATTAATTATGAATAAATTAGTGTTTTTAGGGTTAATTCTGGGTTTAATGGTTTTGATTACTTCCAGCGCTAGCGCTTACTATACTGCTGACTCTTTTGTAAAGGATTCATGGGAGGAAAGCATTCCAACTCATGAAATTCCAACCAATTACGGTTACAATTACGGCTATAATTACGGTTATCATACTGTTCCAACTTACGTTGTGCCAACAGTTTATAATCCTCCAGTAGTCTATAATTATCCAGTTTATTACAACGATTATTACCCAAATTATCCCAGTTATCCTAGTTACCCAAGTTACCTAAATTATCCAAGGTATGGAAGATATTACCCTAATTATTACAATAACTATGATTCACTGTATTATCAGAAAGGAAACGTTTCAGCAAGCTATAATTCAAGAAACAATAATTTAACAGTAGTTTATAATAATGCTGAAAAAGACGTTTTTGTTGCAGGAAGCTGGAAGTTAAACTAAATTTAATTTAACTTTTTTAATTCATTCAAGTTTTCTCTTAAATGTTTTTCTTCAGCACTCAAATCATTTTTAGCTTGCTTTAACCACTTTTCAACGTTTTCTGTTTTACTATTTCTTTCTTTTATTTTAATTAGATTTTTTTCCAATAAAGCAATTTTTGCAGTCAAAAACAAGATTTTTTGAATGTCTCCTTGAACAAAAAACTTAAGTTTCTTTTTACCTCTTACTTCCCCTCCAACCAAATAAGACCTAACACTTTCACTTGAAAGCCAGTTCAAAAACCTAACATCTCCAGCATTAAATTCCTTTTTATGCCAGTACCTGTTTAAAGAATTCCTCCAAACAAAATCATTCTTGCCAAAATTAGCCTTAATTTCTTTCTTAAAAAAATTAAAGTCATCTTTAAATCCTTTAGAAATCCTTATTTTTCCAACAACACTCTTAATTGAAGAATGCTTTTTAGTAATCTTTCTCAAACCCATAACAAGAAAACAAGCTTAAACTATAAAAACTTACTTTTTCACTCCAGACTAACTTTACCATAATTTTTTTCAATTAAA
>JBDRCV010000004.1:0-6411 GCA_043821385.1 archaeon
AAAAGCAAAGTAAAAGATATAAAAAGATTACTAGAGAAGAAATAGTAAGAAAAAAACCTTTTGCCCAGGTCGTATAGTGGCTAATACCGCTGCCTTGTAAGCAGCTGATCGTGGGTTCGAGTCCCACCCTGGGCTTGCCGGCAAAGATTGATGGATTTTCAATCCAACTACTAAAACACAAATAATACACTTTTTTTTGGTTAATAGTATACTATTAAAAAGGTTTCAGGATTAATTCTTGTTATGGTTACAACAATGAGTTTTACTGTGGAAGAAGGCTTTGTTAAAAGAATTGAAAACATTATCAAGACAACTGGATTGTATCATTCTAAAAGCGAGTTTTTAAGGGATGCTGCCAGAGAGAAATTAACTAAATTAGATAATTGGGAAGAACACTTTAAGAGAGTTAGAGCAGCAAGAATAAGCCTTCAAAAGAAAGCAAGATTTCAAGGTTATTTGACTCATAAACAAAGAGAAAAACTTGCTAGAGATTGGCTAGAATCTCGCTAGGAGAATAAATATTTATTAGCTTGCTTACTTTCAAGAAATCTTTCTTATTCCAAGTGATAACTGCCTCAGACTTAGATTCAATGGAAACTGCTGTGTGCACTGCATCTTCAAAATGAATTTTGTTTTCTCTTACTATTCTAGAAACCAATTCTTTCGAAGGTTTATCTGAAAAAACTTCTACCACAATATCATGTCTTTCAAATGCTTCAAGAACATCTTTTACTGTTAAAAACACAACTCGTTCAACCTCTTCAAAGAATAGCCCAGATAGAATCAATTTAACTTTATTTTTAGAACAAAAAGTGAAAAAACTTTCACTGTCAACACCCCTCAAATTAAAAGATGAATCAATTTCTTCTCTCACAAAAGAAATAAAGACATTTGAATCCAAGTAGAGTCACCCAAACATAAGAAAAATTAAAAGACCAAAGAATTATTAATAAGTGATTATTTTGGTAACTTTAATTCAGAAATTAATTCAACATAAGTTTGAAGTCTTTTGATTTCATTCTCTAAAAGGTTAATGCTTTTCAAAACTTTCACGCTTTCAGGCTTACCTTTCAATTTCACTTTTTCTTCATTTAATTCTTGTAAGGAATCATTGATGCCTTTACCAAACTTTAAGGCAATGGCTTTAAGTAAGGCTTCCAAAAGGTCGCCTTTAAGTTTAACGTAAACTTTTCTATCAGACGGTTTCCTGAACTTTTTTATTACTCCTAAAACTTCAAGAAAGTCAAGGCTTAAAGACAAAGTAGATAAAGAATAAGAGGTTTTTCTGGCAAGATCAGGAAGAGATAATTCACTGCCTTCAACCAGTAAAGCTGCAAGGATTTTGCCATGCAAAGCAGAATAACCAAGGCTTGAAGCAATACCAGAAAAAGTATTGTAAACTTTTTCTTCAGCTCTTTCCACTTCAGACTGTGAACTTTTAACCATAAGCTATTTAAACATAAAAGGGTATAAATATCTAATGTTTTATAACTTTATAAAAGTAGTAAAAGTTATAGTTTAAGGAAATAAAAATTATAGTTTAAGGTGGAATTATGAGAGTTTTAGATAACACTATGAGCTTGTGTCCTACTTGCTTAAAGCATATTCCTGCCAAAATTTTTGAAGAAGACAACAAGGTTTGGATGGAGAAAGAATGCAAAGAACACGGCAAAATTAAAGACTTGTACTGGGGGGATTACGAGTTATATGAGAGAGCTAAATCATTTGCCAGTGACGGAAAAAACATTGAAAACCCTAACGTTAAATTTGATGGAAAAAATTGTCCTTTTGAATGTGGTTTGTGTTCAAGACATAAAAGCCACACTTGCTTAGCAAACATTGTTGTAACTAACAGATGTAATTTAAAATGCTGGTATTGTTTTTTTTACTGTAAGGACGTAAACAAAGTTTACGAGCCTTCAATGGAACAATTAAGAGAAATGGTTAGAACTTTAAGAGCACAAAAACCAATTGCAAACAATGCAGTACAATTAACTGGCGGCGAACCATTGTTAAGGCCAGACATTATTGAAGTAATTAAAATGATTAAAGCTGAAGGAATAGAACACTTGCAGTTGAATACTTCAGGAATAGTTTTTATTGAAAAACCAGGTTTAGCAAAAAAGTGCAAGACAGCAGGCATTAACACTGTTTACTTGAGTTTTGATGGAACTTCAAAGAAAACTAATCAGAAAAACCATTGGGAAATAAAAAAAATTTTAAATGAATGCCATAAAGCAGGATTAGGAGTAGTGTTAGTTCCGACAATCATTAAAACAATTAATGATCAAGACATTTACAACATCATTAAGTTTGCTTTTGACAACGTTAAAGTTGTAAGAGGAGTAAACTTTCAGCCAGTTAGCCTTGTAGGTTTAATGCCTCGCAAGGAAAGAGAAAAACAAAGAATTACTGTGCCGGACGTAATAATTAATTTGGAAAAACAAAGCAAAGGAAAAATTTCTCGTAATTCTTTCTACCCTGTTCCAAGTGTTTCAAGCATTACTCACTTAGTTGAAGCATTATCAGGAAAACCACAATATGAACTTTCAAGCCATTTTGCCTGCGGAATGGCAACTTATGTTTTCAAAGAAAAAGACAAGTTAATTCCTATAACTGAATTTGTTGACGTTGACGCTTTCTTCAATTACACTGACAAAATCGCAAAAGAAATAAATCACAGCAAACTAGACTTCCAGAAAAAATTAAAATTACTGCTTAACTTAAAGCGCTTTGTTAACGACAAGAAAAAACCAAAACACTTAAACTTAGTTAACATTTTATACAACATTTTAACCCGAAAAAATTACTCTGCTTTAGGAGCATTACACCATAACTCGCTTTTTATTGGAATAATGCACTTCCAAGACTTGTATAACTATGATGTTAAAAGAGTTGAACGCTGCACTATTCATTACGCGGTTCCGGGCAAGAAAGTTCTACCTTTCTGTGCTTTCAACGTTTTACCAGAATTTTACAGAGAAAAAACGCAAGCAGAACACTATATTTCAATGGAAGAACTAAAAAAAAGGTACGGTGTAGAGATAAAAGATTACAATTACAAAAGAAGTCCTGAAACTATTAAAAACTCTCCAGAGAGCTGGGTGTAATAAAGTTTAAATAACATTTAAAACTAATTTAATTAGATTGATTAAGAGGTGGTTTAATGACCGAAGACAAGTATATTCAATTTGTAGCAAACTATGATGACTGGGTTTCAGTAAAAAAATTAAAAGTTGAATCAGGAACAGACCCAAAATCAGTAATGGAATTTTTAGCCAGCTTAGGCACAGGAATAGATTATAAAATAGAAGAAAACCTTAGAAAAATAGTTGACTTAAACAAGTTAGATATAGTTTTAAAAGAAATAATAGTTGAAGCAAGAAATGCAGACGCAGTGGCAAAAAACATTTCCGCTATTAATAGTTTAAAAGTAAACCAAGTCATAAAAGAAATAACTAGTTTACAAAAACTACAAAAAAATGAATTAAAAGAATTACAAGAATTCTGTAAAGCTTACGCAGTAAGAAAAACTTTAAAAGCAAACAAGTTAATGGTTGACTACAGTGAAGTTAGTGTTCCGGGAATGAAAAGGTTAAAGAAGCTGAAAACTTGATTGACTTTGTTGATTTAGGAGTATTAAACTTTTTTCAAAGTTTAATTAACCCAATTGGAATAAGTTTTTTTCAAATAATTACTTTTCTAGGCAACCCAATTTTCTGGTTTCTGATTGTTGCATGGATTTACTGGCAAGGCAGAGAAAAAGAAAGCTTTTTCTTAATGAACATAATGCTTTACAGCATGTTTGTCGTTGGAATAATCAAACCATTAATTGCAAGAGCCAGACCAGAGAACATTCTAGCAACAGACATTGCAAGCAATTATTCTTTTCCTTCAGGACACGCAACCTTAATTACAAGCATTGTAAGTTATTGTTGGGTTAAAGCAAAAAATAATTGGAAAATCATCGGAATAATTGCAGTAATCTTGGTTGGATTATCAAGAATGTATCTTCAAGCACATTATTTAACAGACGTTTTAAGCGGAATCGCTTTAGGAATAATCATTGGATTAATTGCAGTAAAAATCAAAAAACATTACTGGAAACACGAGTTTAAATTGAGTTTAATTAAAGAAGAAGTATTGCTAGTATTAGTTTTATTTGTTGGCTTAGCTTTAGTTTATTCTTATGAATCAATTATTGCTTTTAGTGCCATTCTAGGTTACTATGTTGGATTTTTTACTTTAAGAGAATTAAGCAAAAGAAAAGAATCAAACATTGGAATTTTTTCTTTACAGTTTTTACCAAAACAAGTTCTAGGATTCATTGTTTTAGGATTAATTTTTATTCCAACGTTGTTTTACACTGAAACAGACTTACAGTTCTTACTGTATTTCATTGGCGGTTTATGGGTTAGCTTTTTGTACCCTTTACTGTTAGAGAAAGGCTTTAAAAGAAAAGCCTTAAAGAAATAATACAGATAAAAAAACCCTCCTTAGCTTAGTAGCTAAAGCGCCTGGCTGTAGTTAGATTGTTTTATCGTTAAAATAAAAAAGCGGTAACCAGGAGATCCCCAGTGCAAATCCGGGAGGAGGGACTCAACGCCAAGTAGCACACCGCCAGAAATCTCCCTTTAAAAGAACATAGGTTGCTATAGTTTGTATGTGGTACTATGGCTTTGGATTCTGATATCTATCATTCCGCTAAACAGCTTGAAAGAGGTTTAACTTTATTAACAGTTGAAAACGGTTTTCGAAAACAGGACGTTAAAGACATTCTTGACTACTTAAACGAAATGAGTGCTTTAGGCATTAAACCAATTCGCTTGAAAAAACAATTATACGTTTTAAGAGCTTTAAGCAGAATAATAAAAAAACCTTTCAGGAAATGTAACAAACAGGATTTAATGGAGTTAACTAGAAAAATTGATGCAGTTAAAGAACACCGTGACTGGACAAAGTATGACAGAAGAGTTGTTTTGAAAAGGTTTTACAGGTGGATGAATAACGGCGAGTACCCTGACTGCATTAAGTGGATGAAATTAAAAGACCCAAAAAACAGTATCCTGCCAGAAGAACTAATTACGGAAGAAGAAATTTTAAGAGTCGTTGACTCTGCAAAATACTTGCGTGACAAAGCATTAATTTACTCATTGTATGAAAGCGGGTGCAGGATTGGAGAATTGTTAACTTTGCAGATTAAGAATGTCAGCTTTGGCGAACATATTACTTCTTTAATTGTCTGTGGTAAGACTGGCCAGAGGAGAGTGCCTTTAATTTCCTCTACCAGCTATTTATCAATGTGGCTGTCAATGCATCCATTCAAAGACAACCCTAACGCCCCGCTTTGGAATACTATTGTTGACAAGTATCATCCAGGCAAAATGAATGTTTTGAGTTATAAAGGTTTACAGAAAATGCTTGCAGTCAACTTCAAGAGAGCTGGAGTTAAAAAGCGTGCGAGCGCTCACTTGTTTAGGCATTCTCGTGCTACTAGTCTTGCAAAGCATTTAACTGAGGCTCAATTAAAAGAATTGTTTGGCTGGACGCAGGCAAGCGATATGACGGCAAGGTACGTGCACTTATCTGGCCGTGATGTTGATAAAGCTATCATGAAACTGCATGGCATTAACGTTTTTGAAAAAGAAGACATGGTATTGTTTAATGAAGTAACCTGCCAGCGCTGTAACGAAAGAAATCCTTCAAGCTTCAGTTTATGCAAAAGGTGCGGTGCGGCTTTAAACACTAAAACTGCTGTAGAATTAAAAAGCAAGGGCGAAGGCCTAGCACTAGAATTCCTACAAACCATGATAAAAGACTTTCAAGCAATGCAATCACAAGGAATAGATTTAGTGAAATTTAACGAGTTTATTGAGTCTTGGAGTAAGTCAAACTTCAAACACTAAATTAATTTTTAAGTTGAGAAAATTTTTCCTTTATTAGATTATACAACCATAAAGGCAAGATTACAAAGAAAGCAACAATTATTATAACCGCGATAAGAGCAAAAGTAAGAATTTTGCCATCTTGCAAAGTAGGGTAAGTTATAATATTCCAAGCCAATTGTAATAATTCAAATCCAGCCACCAAGAAAATTGGCACTGCCATAAAATACAAGCTACCAGCAAACCTATTATTATTAGACATAACAGTTTATTGAAACAAAGATTTTTTTAACAGTTAAGAAGACACTACTTCCCAATAACACAAATAGTTCTTTTAGAGTTTTCTTCTTCTCCGCCAACAACAATTATTTTGTTGTAGTCGTCTATTATTGGGTGTTCTTCGTGTTTTGGGCTTTCAAAAGCACGCCATAATTCAGAGTACTTTAAACCGTTAACTTTATTGACTTTAATGATATCCCCGTTTTTTGCTATTACTTCAAGTATAACGTACTTGTTGTCAGCGTTC
>JBDRCV010000005.1:0-4377 GCA_043821385.1 archaeon
TTAAAACACTGAAAATAAGTGATTTTGGTTTAATGAAATTCTTGTACGTTGGAGAAAAGATTTAAAATGCTGGTAAAAAAGTTAAGTGAAAAAGAAAGAAAACAAGTAATTGACTTGTTTGAAAACAAAAAGTTTTTTGAAGATAAAGAATTAGTTAAAGCTAAAAACAAAGTTTTTGTGACAAACAAAGAAACATTTAAAGAACTAGATAACTTGATTTTCAAGGAGTCAGTGCAGGGAATAGGCATGACTTTACTACATAATTATGAAAAGCTTAAAGTTGGAAAGTTTGCCAAAGAATTAGTTTCTTAAAGTTTTTTCAAGTTATTCTTTAATGGTTCTTAAACCGCTTCTGTGGTATAGTGGTATTATACAACCTTGGTAAGGTTGAGATCGCGGGTTCGATTCCCGCCAGAAGCTTTGCAATAACCAAACACTAAAATTATATACTTGAAAGAGTTAATATAATTCGATTTCTAATGAATGAAGTAATGGTTAATGAGTTTCTTGCAAAATATGTTAAAAGTGGAATGGTTGTAGGACTTGGGTCAAGTCATTTAAGCGAGTTATTTGCTAAAAAGCTTGCCTTAAAAATTCATGACGAAAACCTTGACGTTAGTGTTGTTCCTGGTTCAAGCAAGCTAGCAGCACTATTACACGAGTTTCACGTTACCATAACTAACTTGAATGAAAGAGAAGTTGATTTAGCCATCGAGTTTGCAAGGCAAGCAGACAACGATTTTAGTTTTATCAAGCAAGACACTTTGTCTTTAATTAGAGATAAAATGATTGCTGACTCTGCCGCAGAACTAATAATAATAGTTGAAGAAGACGAACTAGTAACAAAACTTGACGCTTGGATTCCGTTAGAAATAAGTTCTTTTAGCTATCCTAGAACCCTGAATAGTTTGGACAAGTTTGGTAATGCAGTAATAAAAAGAATTAACGGTAGCTTGTTTAAAACTGAAACAGGCAACATGCTTGCAGAAGTAAAAGTTGACTCCGAATTTGATTTAACTGATTTTGATTATGAAACCAAAAAAATTCCAGGAGTGTTAGAAACAGGATTGTTTTTTGAGAAAGCTGACAGGATTGTTTTAGCAAACAATGAAATAAAGGTTAAAAGCCGAATGACAAACCAATAATTAAAGGAAATTCTCACAATAAAAAGCTTTAAAATTGCTTTCCTAACTAATTCTTTTTAAGATTTAATTTAATGCCACGGTAGCTCAGCCGGTTAGAGCGCTAGACTCATAATCTAGAGGTTGGGAGTTCAAGTCTCCCCCGCGGCACTACAATAAAAACATTATGATATCAAAAGATATCATTAAATATCTTTTGTTGCTAATTTTAATGGTGGTTTTATGATTAAGGGAGACTACAAAATCACGATAAGACAACATGTCATTAATAGAGCAATACAAAGAAAAATTTGCCCTGACTTGATAAAAGAGACAATTCAAACAGGCAAAATGAAAAAATTTGGAAAAAATAGAGTTAAATTTGAAAAGAAATTTAGGAGATTTGTTATAACTTGTGTTGATGAAATTATAAGAAACACAATATTTATTGTAACAATTGAGAAAAAGAGGCGATGATAATGGATTGTTTAAAGTGTTCAGGTAAAATGATTGAAAAGAAAGATAAAACTCCTGATGGAGTAGAATATAATTTCTTTAAATGTACAAAATGCGGCGAAGGATTATTAACAATGGAACAATTAGATGAGCTTGCAAAAGATTACAGAGAAATGAAAAGGTTTTCTGCAAAACTAAGCAAATGGGGCGAAAGCATTGCAGTGAGGATTCCAAAAGAATTAGTTAAAAAATACAAGTTAAAGAAAAACAAAGAAGTAACACTAGTACCAGAAAAAAACGCTATAAAAATTATTTCATTGGGATAGAATGCAAGTAAAACCAGAAAAATACAAGCATTATAAAAGAGGTAAAACAATGGAATTGAAAATAGGAAAATACAGGCATTATAAAGGCAAAGAATACCAAGTAATTAGTATAGCAAAACACTCTGAAACCATGGAAGAACTAGTAATCTACAAAGCATTGTATGGTGAAGGACAGTTGTGGGCTAGGCCGAAAGAAATGTTTTTAGGCACAAAAAACGTTGACGGAAAAGAAGTTCAAAGATTTGAGTTTGTTGAGTAAACAATATGTTTATTAATATTTGTAAACATTATTGTTTACAGTGATGTTATGGTTCAAGTTCAATTAAGAGTGCCTAATGAAACAGTTCGAGAGTTAGATCGTTGGGTTAAAAAAGGAAAATTCAAAAGTAGAAGCGATGCTATAAAGACAGCAATAACTATTTATGAAGACAGAGAGAAAACAAGAGAGTTCTATAAACTGCTTATAAAAAGAAGCAAAGAAGTGAAAGAGCAGCCTGAAAAGTTGATTGCTCTTGAGGAACTGTAAAATGAAATTCAAAATTTTATTTCACCCAAAAGCAGCGAATTTCATAAAGAAACTAGACAACGAAACAAGCAGAAGACTTAAAGACAAAATTAAGGAACTAGAAGAGTTTCCTGAAGAAAGGGGAAAACATTTAAGTCACTCTAATTTTTGGCGTTTAAGAATGGGAAAACACAGAGCAATATATGAAATAAGCAAACAAAAGAAAGAAGTCATAATTTTGTTTGTAGGTCCAAGAAAAAACGTTTATGATGATTTCACAAGATTACTTTAAATTCCCTCAGCACTCATAATCTACTTCATCCCAAAAAGGTCAGACTCAGCCGGCTCTTCATCGGAAAAAACCTTTCTTTAAAAAAGAAAGCTTTATCAAAGAAATATAAGAATGCAAATAATTTAAAACTTGTTCTAACACTCTTTCTTTAAAGCCCCGGTAGTGTAGCGGTCAAGCACACGAGCCTCTCAAAACCTTTTGAAGCGCTTCACTTCGTTTCGCTTTCAAAAGCTTTACCAAAAGAGGAAGTTAGAGTTAGCTCGTATCACGGGTTCGAGTCCCGTCCGGAGCATGCTAGCTAAATCCAGCAGTGATTTTGTGCCACTAAAGTGGCACTGACAACGACTGCCATTTATGTGGTGAAATAATGAAAGAAATAAGTATAATCAAAATAGCAGATTTAATGTATGGTAAAAACTTTCTTGAAAAACAAGAAAAAGACGAACACAACCCATACTTTGACATAATAATTGAAAGAGCAAAAGAGTTAACAGAAAAAAAAAGTTGACTGGCACCACCACCACTTACACCCTAACTGCATTTTTAATAAATATAAAGGAAAACACTGCATAATATTAGAAGATAATGAAAGCAAGGAAACACTTGTTGCAGTATACAACCAAAAACCAATGGAAGACTTAGTGAAAGTCGAAAAACTATTTTATAAGAATATAACTGAAAAAAGTTAACTTTAAAACAAGTTAAATGACAATATTGTTATGAGAAAAGATGTTGAAGTTTGGGTTCAGCAAGCAGAAATTGATTTAGAAACAGCAGAAAAAAACTTTCATTATGAAATCTATTATGCTAGTGCTTTTTTTTGCCAGCAAGCTTTAGAAAAAATGATGAAAGCATTGTTTATGCTTCAAAGAAAAGAAAGAGTGCCAACAACCCATAACCTTAGAGAGTTAGGTGAAAGCATTAGCTTGCCAGAAAACTTGTTGTCTAAAGCAAGAAAAATTTCAAGAGATTTTATTGTTAGCAGGTATCCTGATGCAGCAGGAGACATTCCAGCAAAAGCATATGACAAAGAAATAACTGCTGACATTCTAGAAGATACAAGGAAAGTGTTTGAATGGTTGGAGAAAGAAATAGAAAAATTTCAAACCCTAAAGTAAGAAAGTTTGTTGAAAGAGTCAAGAAAGAGTTTAAGCCTTCAGCGTTTTACTTGTTTGGTTCTAGAGCAGGCAATGATTTCATGAATTACAGTGACTGGGATTTCTTGATTGTTTCAAGAAAATTTGAAGGGTTGAGTTTTAGGGACAGAATTGACGAGGTTTTAAAATTAGTTGATTACCCTGTAGGACAAGACATTGAACCCTTGTGTTATACTTTAAAAGAGTTTAATGAAAGAAAGCAAGGATTAAATATTGTGAGCGAGGCAGTAGAGAAAGGAATTAAAGTATAGGTTTTATTATGAGAATTGAGAAAAAAGTTTGGCCTGATTTCTTTCAAAAGATTGTTGACGGAAACAAGAACTTTGAATTACGGTTAGCTGACTTTGAATGTAATCCAGAAGACACTTTAATTTTAAAGGAAGGGAATCCAAAAACAAAAGAGTTTACTGGCAGAATAATTGAAAAACAAGTTAGGTTTGTTCTTAAAACTAAAGACATTAAATTCTGGCCTAAAGAAGAAATTGACAAACACGGACTCCAAATTATTTCTTTCAAGTAA
>JBDRCV010000006.1:0-10738 GCA_043821385.1 archaeon
TTAAAGAAGTGTAAGAATAAGTTGAAAGAGAAAAGAATTAAGGAAATCACTAAAATTAAGACTGCTTGTGATATTATTGTTAAAGAAATTGAAAGAGTTTCAAGTAATTTGCCTGACGTCAGAGAATTAAATGATTTTCGCAGAGAAATGGTTTTAATTTTTGTTAACAGAAAAGAATTAATAGGGCAAAGCAAGAAAATTACTGCAAGCATTAAAGTAATCAAAGAACTTGAATTAAAAGCAATTAAAAGTATTGGAAGAGAAACCAGTGAGAAAAAAATTATTGACAACAGAAAGCATTTTCTTGGAAGAATTGCAAGCGTGGTAAAAAGACTTGACAAGAATTTTGCCAGAATCAGAGTGTTAGGAAAG
Source organism: archaeon (assembly GCA_043821385.1). Lineage (GTDB taxonomy): Archaea > Iainarchaeota > Iainarchaeia > Iainarchaeales > JBDRCV01 > JBDRCV01. The sequence goes on from JBDRCV010000006.1 coordinate 373, forward strand.
AAGTTGTCTACAATTCCAAAACTAAAAGACGATTACCCAACGTTATTGTTGGCTGGACTGCCAAACACTGGAAAAACAACTTTGCTTGAAAAACTGACTGGAAGCAAAGCCAAAATTGCTGGTTATGCTTTCACTACAACCAAAATTCAAATAGGTTACTATAACAAAAAGTACTTGGATTACCAAGTAATTGACTTGCCTGGATTGTTAGATAGAGAAGAAAAGTTGAATGTAATTGAAAAACAAGTTTTGGCTGCTTTAAGGTTTTTGCCTGGAATAATTGTTTTTGTTTTAGACCCAAGCATTAAAGAAGAAATTGGAAGACAAAAAAAGTTAAAAGAAAAACTCAAAAAAGAAATTGAAAAAAAATTAATTGTTTATGTTAGTAAAACAGACATTGTTGAAAAAACAGCAGTTGAAAAAGCATTAAAAGAATTTGGAGAAGAAAAATATTGTTTTAACGCCAGCGAGATAAAAGAAAGCTTTAAATAATTGTTAAACGTTTTGAGTTAGTGTGCTGAAAGAAAATGAAAGTGGTTAAATGGAAATAGATAAAATTAACTTGGTTCTAGCTATTGCTTTGATACTGATTGTTATAGCAATTTTCTTGATTGGAGCCAGTGCTCAAGAATTATTAATTAACTCTCCTAATATAACTGCTGGAAGTTGTTCTGTTGACAGTAACTGCAGTAAAGGATATTATTGTGTCAGCGGAATTTGTGCTAAAGAAGTAAACTTTGAAATCAGTTCCTCTAGCTGTACTAAAAACAGGGACTGCCAGTTAAGGTATGGAATTGACTCTAGTTGTGTTAACACTATTTGCATTATTCCAATGGGCAAGCCAAGCAGGCAAATCATAATGCCTGAAGACAGAGTTTTAAGAGAACCAAGCGAAATTCATCCATTTGAAAGAATCACAGAAGAATGGAATTAATGTGTTTGCTACATAAGTGATTTCTTTTTTAATTGTTTCTAACCTTTCTTTTTATTACGCTAGTCGTAAGAGATTAAAGGAAATTCTTTTTTTGGGGGTAAAATTATGCCTAAAGATGAAAGTGTTAAAGAATTACAGGAAACCATAGTTGAATTAATGGAAGAAGTAGAACTGGATAATAGTGTGCCAAGAAACATCAGGAAAGCTGTGACAGATGCAAAAGAAAAAATTCTGGGAAAAGAGGAGGCAAGCGTTAAAATTACTTCAGCAATTTATTTGTTAGATGATATTAGCAGTGACATTAACATGCCTGCTCATACTAGGACAGATATTTGGACTCTGATAAGTGACTTGGAGAGTTATAGGGAGAAATTAACAAAATGAATGGCTTAAACAATAGCCAGGAAAAAGTTCAAAAGGAAATAGTTGACTATGTCTGCCAAAAAAATGGTTTAATAAACAACAATGCCATTGAATTACTTAAAGTTAAAACTAATTTTAAAGAAATAATTGACGAATTACTTGAAGACAACGTTTTCATGATTGATGAAAAAAATGTTATTAACAAACTGTTAAAACAAGAATTGAAAACAGTTAGTGTTGAAGACTCAAAAATTGTTGAAGTTTTTAAAACAAACTTTAAGCCATTGGCAAAAGAATTTGACTTTAAGCCAGAAATAATTAGTTCTCTTGATGTTACTGGCAAGAGTTTGTGTGAGGGAACAGTTGAAGACTTTCATAACTTTTTCTTGGACAAGTATTATTCTCTTGAAAAAATTTTAAAAAGAAGAATTGATTTTAGCCCGCAGGCATTAATTTCTCTTGAAAGAATGCAGAAAAACAAAGAGTTTTGTTTTGTTGGAATGGTTAACAAGAAATGGGTCAGCAAGAAAGGACACTTTATTTTACAATTAGAGGACCCGGAAAAAAAAGTTATCGGAGTTGTAATGAAAGACAAACAAAAACTTTTCGAGGAAGCAAACAAGTTATTGTTAGATAATGTTGCAGGCTTTAAGGCTTCAAAAGCAAGCAATGACATGGTAATAATTAACGAATTTATTTGGCCTGATGTGCCGGTAAGAGAACCAAAAACCATTGAAGAAGACTTAATGCTGGCAGTAACTTCAGACCTGCATGTTGGAAGCAATCATTTTCTTGAACAATCATTCAAAAAGTTTCTGGCTTGGCTGAATGGCAGGGTTGGAGGAGAAAAAGAAAAAGAGAAAGCAGGCAAAATAAAAGTATTGTTGTTGGTTGGAGATAATGTTGACGGTTTAGGAATTTACCCTAACCAGTTACCTGACTTGAATATTAGGGGCATTAGAGAACAATACAAGGCTTTAAGTGACTTGTTGTTGGAAGTGCCGGAACACGTTCACGTTGTAATGTGTCCAGGACAACATGATGCAGTTAGACGTGCAGATCCTCAACCAGCTATATCTAAAAGATTTTTACCAGAATTATACGAGCAGGAAAACTTTCATTTTACCGGCAGTCCTGGATGGATTGACTTTCAGGGAATAAAAATTTTATTATACCATGGAGCAAGCTTTCACGACCTTTACTCTAGTGTTAATTACTTAAAGCACACTGAACCACAAGGAGCAATGCAAGACATTTTAAGAAGAAGAGATTTAATGCCTTGCTTTGGTTTAAGACAACCTTATGTCCCTGAAAAAAAGAATTATTTAGTCATTAAAGAAGAACCAAACATTTTTTGCACTGGAGACATGCATCATAACGGTTACGCTTATTATAAGGGCACTTTATTAGTGAATGGAGGAACATGGCAAAGTGTTACTAGTTTTCAAGAAGAATTAGGACACAAGCCAACTCCAGGAATACTGCCATTAATTAGTTTAAAAAATTACACTATTAATGAAAATCACTTTATTAGGAGTGAGAAAAGTGAGTGAAATTATTGCTGTGCCAAGAATTCAGGATTACTTTGCTAAACTAAACACTAGAATTAAAGAACAATACAAGGTAGCAGAAAAAGCAAGAATGAAAGGCTTTGACATTGAAACTTTTGTTGAAAGCAAGCCAGCCATTGACTTAGCTGACAGAACAGAAACTTTAGTTGGACCAAAAGGAGTAGCTAAAAGATACAGGGAATTATACAAAGAATTAAAAGGAAACAGGATGAAAATTATTGCAAAAATTACAGAAGAAATAATCAGAGAAGAATGGATTAAGATTCCTGACGACAGTGAAAGAGTAGCTCAAGCAATCAGAACAGGGTTAGTGATTTTAACTGAAGGAGTAGTTGTTTCTCCTTTAGACGGCTTGCCGGAAATAAAGGTTGCAAAAAACCCTGACGGTTCCAAGTATGTTGACATTTATTTTGCCGGCCCGATTAGAGCAGCTGGAGGAAGTGCAACAGTACTGCCATTGCTTTTAGGAGATTTTGTCAGAAAAATAATGCACTTGGATAAGTTTAAGCCAACACAAGACGAAATTGAAAGATATGTTGAAGAAGTAAACTTGTATCAAACTGAAGTTGTTTCAAGGCAAATTAATTTAACTGACAAAGAAATAAGGTTGATTGTAGAAAATTGTCCTGTTTGTATTAACGGCACGCCAACAGAAGAAAAAGAAGTTTCAGTTTACCGTGACTTAGAGAGATTTCCCTCTAACAGGATTAGGGGCGGAATGGGTTTAATTGTAACTGAAGGAGTTGGATTAAAAGCTTTAAAAGTAATGAAGATGGCAAAAAACTTTGACTTGGATTGGTCTTGGTTAGAGAAAATGGTTAAAATTGAAAAAAAACAGGATGCCAGAATAGAGTTAAAGCCAAACTTTAAGTACTTGGATAGGTTGGCTGCCGGAAGACCCTTGCTTTCTTATCCTTCCAAACCAGGCGGCTTCAGAGCAAGATATGGCAGAGCAAGAAATACTTGTGCAATGGGTAAAGCAATTAATCCTGCAACCATGGAAATACTGGACGAATTTATTGCTGTCGGCACTCATATAAGGATTGAAAGACCTGGCAAAGCAGCTCAATTGTTTCCCTGCACTACAATTGACGGGCCAATAGTATTGCTTGAAAATGGCAGTGTTGAAAGAGTAAATGATTTAAAAAGAGCAGAAGAAATCTTGAAAAAAGTTAAAAGAATTCTTTTTCTTGGAGACATTTTAATGACTTTAGGGGATTTTAGGAAAAGTGCGCACCCTTTAGTTCCGTCAGCCTATGTTGAAGAATGGTGGGTTTTGGATTTAGAGAAAGCAGTGAAAGAAAAAGAATTAAGTTTAAAAGAAAAAGAAAGCTTGCAGGAAATAATTGAAAACCCGAGAAACGTTAATGGTTTTCAGGCAGTGGAATTAAGTTTAAGGTTTGGAGTGCCATTACATCCAAAATTCCTGCATTATTATGGATTGCTTAAAAAAGAAGAATTACTGTTTTTAATTCAAGAGTTTTTGGAAGCAGAAAAAGTTTTTGAAAAAGAATTAATTGTAGGAGTTAAAGTCAGTAATAATGAGAAACTAAAAAAGTTACTTGAAAAAATTGGCTGTCCTCACAAGTTAGAGTTAAATAAAATTGTAATTGAAAAAGAGTATGCTTACACTTTACTTAAAACTTTAGGTTGTTTGTCAGCAGAAAATTCCTTAAAGTTAATTGAAAAACAAGAAGACGTCTGCATTATTGAAATGTTAACTGTAGCTTCAGGAATGCTTATCAGAGACAAATGCGGGACTTTTATTGGAGCAAGAATGGGCCGGCCGGAAGCCGCAAGAGAAAGAACCATGAAAGGCAACCCTCACGTGTTATTTCCAATTGGATTGACTGGAGGAAACACTAGAAGCATTAACAAGTCAATGGACACCGTAAACAAGGAAAGCTTAAAGTTAGGCAAAATTAAAGTTGAAATCAATTACATGAAATGCATGGAATGCGGTAAAGTAATGGAAAACAGTTACTGCAGAAAATGCAATAACAGGACAGTAAAAGCAAACTACTGTAAAGAATGCCAAATTGAAGTTAAAGGCGAAGTATGCAACAAATGCGGAAAGAAAACATTTCCTTCAAGTGAAAGAGAAATAAATATTCAAGAATTAATGGCTAACGCGTCAAAAAACCTTAACGAAAGAATTCCAGGAATAGTTAAAGGAGTTAAAGGACTAATAAATCAAACCAATACACCTGAACCCATAGAGAAAGGAATTTTAAGAGCCAAACACAACTTGCATGTTTTCAGAGATGGCACCATCAGATACGAGTTATTGAATGCACCAATAACACACTTTAAACCAATAGAAATAAATTTAAGCGTTGAAAAAATAAAACAATTAGGTTATACAGTTGATTATAATGGAAAAGAAATTACTTCAGAAAACCAGTTAATTGAAATTTTTCCACAAGACGCAATACTGCACGAAGGAGCAGGCGACTGTTTTTTAAGAGTAAGCAAGTTTGTAGACGACTTGCTGGTAAAGTTTTACGGGTTAAACTCATTCTATAACGCTGAAACCAAAGAAGACTTAATCGGACAACTAATTGTAGGATTAGCACCACACACTTCAGCAGGAATAATTGGAAGAATTCTGGGATACAGTAAAGCAAAACTAGGCTGGTTTCACCCATACTACATAATGGTGAAAAGGAGAAACGTTGACGGCGACCAAGACAGCGCAATGTTGTTATTGGATTGTTTGATTAATTACTCTGAAAAATACTTGTCTTCAGGTAACGGTGGAAAAATGGACGCAGCTTTAGCCTGCACTACAATACTTAACCCAACAGAAGTAGATGACGAAATATATGAAATGGAAGTAGTAAAAAAGTATCCATTAGAGTTTTACGAGAAAACCTTAATTTTAGCCAGTCCTTTCCTGAAAGAAGTTGAAGTCGTTCAAGACAGACTAGATAAAGAAAACCAGTTTACTGATTTGAATTTTACTCATGAAACAGAAATCTTTGACAAAGGCCCAAAACAATCAAGGTACGTTCAACTAAAAACCATGGAAGAAAAAATTAAAAGACAGGCAATATTACAGCAAAAAATTGACGCTTTAGAGTTTAAAGACTCACTTGAAAGAGTGCTGGTAAGCCACTTTGTGCCAGACATCATTGGTAACGCGAGAGCGTTTTCAAGACAAAATTTAAGGTGTACAAAATGCGGAGAAAAATACAGAAGAATTCCCTTGAAAGGAAAATGCACTAAATGCGGAAACAAATTAATTCTAACTATAGCTCAAGGCAGTGTCAGAAAATACTTGAAAATAGCAAAAGAAACAATAGCCAAATACGAGTTAAGTGATTACTTAAAACAAAGAATTGATTTAGCAGAAGAAGAAATAAACTCAATTTTTATTAACGACAAATCAAAACAAAAAGCATTGATTGATTTCATGTAAGAAAAAGCCGTGAAGAAAAACCTTCAATCTTATTTAAAAGATGCGGTTGTAACCGCAGTTAAAGGCTAATTAGTTGCGGTTATAACCGCAACCTTTATAAAGAAATTGCTTAATTAAGTTAGTTATGAGTTCAAAAAAGCTTAGTAAAAAGGAAATCGAAAAATTGGTTGGCAGAAAATTTAGTGAAAGCAGTATAGAAAATGTTGAAGCTGCTCTTAAAGAGTCAACTCTTGACGTCTTGAAAGGAACTAATGTTTGGTGGGAAACTGGAAGCGTACCGGAAGCATTAATTCCAGAAAACAAGAGGTTTCTTTTTGATGACTTGCTTGGCTTTCTTGAAGATAGAAGAATTATTGGGGTTTTGGGGCCAAGAAGAACTGGAAAGACAACTCTAATGTACCAACTGATAGAATTCTTAGTAAAAGAAAGAAAAGTTAACCCAAAACAAATACTGTTCTTTTCAGGAGATGACGCTGAATTAAAATTGATTGACGAGCAAACCAAAAGCGGGATTGGAGTAATAACCAAAACTTATTTTGAAGACTACTTAAAACAAGATTATTATAAAGGAAAAAAAGTTTTTATTTTCATTGACGAAGTGCACAAAATAAGTGACTGGCAGTTATGGTTAAAGAAATTATATGACTTAAAGTACAATGTTAAAATAATTGTTTCTGGTTCATCAATAGCAAAAATAAGGCAAGGCCAAAAAGAATCGCTTACAGGCAGAATAATTGAATTTATTTTGTTTCCATTAAACTTTCAAGAATTCCTAAAATTTAACAATCTTGAAACACCAGTAAAAAAAGTTAGAATAGAAGAAATAAACAGTGAAACAGTAAGACAATTAAAAGAAATTGGTTTAAATGAAAGACTTCAATTAAAAAAAATGTTTTACGAGTACTTACTTGTCGGCGGTTTTCCAGAATGGTTTGAAACAAAAAACATTCAAAAATGGCAGTTAAAACTAAAACAAGACGTAATAAAAAGAGTCATTTATGACGATATTGCAACCTTGTACAAAGTAAAAAATCCTTCACAATTAGAATCACTATTGCTTGTTTTATCAAGCCTTCAAAGCCAGTGTTACTCTTATAATTCAATTGCAAACACCTTGAAAATAGATAATGAAACAGCACAAAATTACGTGAATTACTTAAAAGAAAGCTTTCTAGTATTTGAACTACAGAACTTTGGAACGTCAATTGAAAGACAAATAAGAAAAAACTACAAGTACGCGTTAATCGATTCAGGGTTAAGGAACGCACTAAAAAGAATAACTGAATTAGAAAAAGTAAATGCATTAAACAAGGGTTTTATTATTGAAGGAAGTGTTCAACAACAACTTTTTAAGATAGCAGAAAAAGAAAGCATTAAAGTGTTTTATTATAAAAACAAAGAAGAAATAGATGTAATCGTAAAAGGCAAGAAGGTTATTCCAATAGAAGTAAAGTTTACAGAACAAACAAGACAAAAAAGCTTGCGGGGAATAACAAAATTCATGGAAAAAAACAAGCTAAAAAAAGGAATTATGATAACAAAAGACAAAATAGACTTAATTAAAATTAAAGAAAAAGAAATAATAATGATTCCAATCTGGTTGTTTGAGTTAATGATTTAATAAATGTCAGCCAAAGTAAAAGAACAAAATTATTATGATTATTATTAAGATTAAGATTTGGACTAAACGTTTGCCAAGAACTCCTTTAGTGATATCGTGAGAGAAAAACCTTTTCAAGCCTCTTCCCGCACTGGCAATTAAGCCTCCAAGATAAAGCAACCAGTTAACAGGATTTTTTAAGTCTGAAACAGTTTCTTTAGCTAATTGTTTTACAGCTTTATTCTGTAAAGAAATTATTTCGGAATTAGTTAATTCAGCAGAAACAGAGTTAAAAATTAACTCAAATTGTTTTTTGTCTGACACCACAGTCAAATAAATAAATGGAACAAAAACTTTCTTTAAATCATTCAAAATAATGTTTTGTTTAACTGTTTCTTCTTTTTCTGCAACCATTACTTTAATGATTTCTTTTGCTTCCGTTAAATTAGCTATAACTGACTGTTTGACAATAGTTTCAACGTCAAACCTTGGCTCAAACTCTTCTTCCATTAACTTTGATTCTTTTAAAAAAGAACCAATAACAGGAGTTAATTCTGGTTCAACTGAATTTAAGGCAGAAAACTTGAAAGCAGAGTGTTTAACTAAAGCTTTATCGTCTTCCTTAAAAATACAGTAAGAAAAAACCCAGAAAGGAACAAAAACAATTTTTTCTGAAACCAACACTGGTTCAAGGTAATTGTTTTTAAGAAAAAGTTTTTTAGTTTCAGCTAAAGAATCAGAGAGACTTAAATTAAGAGAAAAAAAAGGTTTAACTGACTGCATTAAAAGACCTTAAAAAGTTAAAAAGTGAAGATAGAAAAACTATCTTCTCTTGATTATTTTGACTCTGCTTGGAGTAATCAACACTTTGCTGTCAGAAATCCTTGCAATATCGCCGTCAAGTGAAGAAGCTGTTTTTCTAATAGATGAAACATATTCTCTTAACTTTAAAGCATTCCTTTTACCTAAAGAACTAATGTCAAGCAAAATAATGTTTCCTTTTTTTAATTCTTCACAAGCAAACTCACAATCTTTGTCTGACTGCAACTCAATTGGCTTAACATAAAAGTCAGCATTCTCGTAAAGATCTTCTTCCTCTGAATCCATATTGTTCAAGAAGTCTTCCATGTCAAGTTCTTCTGATTTCTTCCAAACTTTTTCCAAAAAAGCCATAATTAAACCACCCCTACAACAAAACGAAAAAAATTTATTCTAAAATAATATTAATGCAAAGAATATATTAATAGAATGGTTCGACAAAACCATTTAAAGTTCGACAAAACCATTTAAAATAACTTTCAACCAAAAACTTTTTCTATGACAGCCAAAAACATTTTTGAAAAAGAATTAAACAAGAAAAGCATTTTCATTGACCGTAATGCTATATCCCCACACTACCTGCCAAAAAGACTGCCTTTCAGACAAAAACAAATAAAAGAAATCTCAAAAATAATGGCAGTCAGTTTAAGAAACAAGAAACCAGACAACTTGTTTGTTTACGGCAAAGTAGGCAGTGGGAAAACAAGTGTTTTAAAACACGTTATGAGCGAGTTAACAGATTACGCAGTAAAAAACAATGTAAAAGTAAAAAACGTTTACATTAACTGCAGAAACCATAACTCAAAATACAAAGTTTTAATTAAAGCAGTCAAAGAATTGTTTCCAGAACAAAGCTTTCTTGGTTTTAGTGCCGCTTTTGTTTACGAAAAATTAATGGAGTTTGCAAGCCAAGGAAACGAATTAATGCTGGTTTTAGACGAAATTGACAGAGTCAAAGAATTAGATGACTTAGTTTATGCTTTAAGCAGAGCAAACGATGAATTAGAAAAAGGTTCAATTACAGTCATGGGAATATCAAACAATTTATTGTTTAAAGAAAGACTGGATGCTAGAACTAAAAGCAGTTTATGCGAACAAGAACTAGTCTTCCCACCTTATAACGCTGAAGAATTAAGAGAAATTTTAAGTGAGAGAACAACAATTGCTTTCAAGAAAGGAAGCGTAAAACAAAGCGCAATAAACTTGGCTGCAGCCATTGCCGCACAAGAAAGCGGGGACGCAAGAACCGCAGTAACCTTGTTATTGAGAGCAGGAGAAATAGCAGAAAAGAATGGTTTAACAAGTGTAAGAGACGAAGAAGTAAAAAAAGCAAAAGAAAAAGTTGAAAGAGAAGTAACCATTAACATGATTTCAACTTTGCCAACACAACAACAACTAGTCTTGTACGCTATAGCTAGTTTGTCAGTTAACAGGAAAGGAATTAAAACAATTACTGGTTTAGGAGAAGAAGGCGTATTGTATTCAGGCGAAACCTTTGAAGAATACACTAAGTTATGCAAACAATTAAAAGAAAACCCAGTCAGCACCAGATGGTTTCGAGAATATGTAAATGAATTAGAAGTTTATGGTTTGGTTACAACCACTCACTCAGGAAAAGGCATTCGCGGAACAACAACATTAATTAAGTTAGGTTTTGA
>JBDRCV010000007.1:0-8206 GCA_043821385.1 archaeon
CCTTTAAAAACGTTGTGTTTGGGCAGTAAAATTTAAGGGTTGTTTGCTTCAATTTCCCTTCGTTTTTCAAGGAAATCTTAATAAAACTGTTGTGTTTGGGCAGTAAAAAAAGCTTGTTTTTTGATGTTTTTGGGCAGTAAATATTACTCATTATAATGAACAATAAGTACAATTATTGTCTATTAACAATTGATTTTTGTTAATATTATTGTGTTTTTGATTTAGCTAAATTATACTTGCCTTTTTTAAACTCAACCCATTTTCTTCCATAAACTCTTGTTTTTCCGTGTGCTCCCAAGTGTCTTAGTGTTGTTCTAAGGGCTTGTTCTGTTAAAGGCTTTCTTGTTTTAACTTCATTAACTCGTCTTAGAAGTTCACGAAAGCTTAATGGTGTTTTTGAGTTTTGCAGTACATCTACAGCAAGATTAAAGTTTCCTGCAAAATTATGGTATTTATCTGAATTAAAAATTTCGAGCTCTATTGGAATAGTTTTCTTTAGTTTTGTTCTTAAGTTTGGGTGTTTTATGTTTTTCATTATGTGGTTGAATAATACTTGAGACTGATAAGTATTAGTTGCAGTTTTTTTGATTAATAAAATCAGAACTCTTGCAACTGATTCTATTTCTTTTTCTTCGCCTCTATTAAAGCGCTTTGTAAATTCTTTGTGAGTAAATGCTTGCACGTCAGTATCTTGAATGAGCACCTGTCCTTTTCTATCTAAACGGAATCCTAATGAATCAATTGCTGGGTAATGCCCTGCATTTGCTATTCGAACTGCTTGGTCAATTAAATCTTTTTTCAATTTTAATGGAAGTTTTCCAATTCTTTCTTCTAAATGAAAACCGGTTTTATCAGACAGCTTAATTCTTTCAATTTTAGAACCTTTTTCAGTGGAACCCCGGAGTCTGGAAACTTCAACCCATTCACCTTCTTCTAATAAGCCTTTGCTTTGTTCAGCAATTTCTTTTGTTACTTGATAAAGTCCTTTTGTAAGAATTCTAACGCCTTTTTTCCTCATTTGATTTGTGGTTGCTTGATAGTGTTTAGCTTCAACATCAGTCATTGGTCTAGGAGCTCTGCCTTCACGCGCCAATATGATAGAACCTTTTGGATCAAATTTTTTTATAGCAACTCTAATTGGTTTTCTATCGAATCTTATTCTTCCAAAAAAAGTAGTTGCATAATTCCCTTTTCCAAGAACCCTTGGATTGTTTTGTTTATCTCTAGTAATAATAAGTCTGGTTACTTGTTTTCCAGTTTTCCACACTTTTTGAGGCATACAGTTCTTAATAATTAAGTTTTTTGGATTTAAAAAACAGTCGTTTTTGAAACTTGAAGCTAGTTATTCTAAAACGCTCACAAAGATCTCTCCAAAAAATTCTTCTTGCCAAAGATTAATCTTATTCTCATTATACAAGAACAATAAGGGTATAAAGCAGCCGACTTTTTCTTCGGCGTTATCTTCTTCTAATAACCTTGAAAACAATACTAGTCCTTGAGAGTCCTTTATTTCCTGCAGTTTTTTTTCAATTTTCTTTATTCTTTCACTCATTTTTTCTTTTGCGAAAGGCAGTCTTACTTTTAATTCTGTTCTATCTTTTGGTTCTCTTTTTGTTTTCGTTGAATCCATTAATTTGTCTAAAACGTCAATCAAGTTATCTAAAGTTACTGTTCCTTCTCTGACAATTTTTGGAGTTAGAGCATCAATTTTTTGGTTCAAGAATTCCCTTGACTTTCTTAAAGCCATCATTTGCTGTTCTTCTAATTCAGCTAAATCTTCATCTAATTCATCTGCCTCTGACTTGAAATCTAAATTGATTTGCCTTGCCTTTAACCTTAACAATAACGCACTGGCAAGAATCGCGTTTGCAGGAATCCTTAAATTACTGCCCTGTAAATTCCTGACTTTCTGCAGGTACTTTTCAGCTAAACCAATTAAATCAATGTCCCATGGATTCATTTTTTCAGTTCTGACTAAGTCAATTAGAATGCTTTTCCAGGCAGGCTGTTCAATTAAGTCAACCAAATTATGTTCTTCTTCTGCTTTTTTTACTGTGTCTTCCATTATTCTCAACTATTCTCAATTATTCTCAACTATTCTCGACTAAAAACTCGATAAAAAGTATTAATAATATTAGTGTTGTATTCTATTAAAACTTAATCAATTGTTTTGGGGTGTTTTTAATGGAAAGAGTTCCAATTGGAGTTAAAGGTTTAGATGAATTGATTCAAGGAGGGGTTCCGAAAGGTTCTTCAGTCTTAATTTCTGGCGGGCCAGGTTGTGGTAAAACCATTCTCGCAACACAGTACATTTATGAGGGTGCAAGGTCTTTCAATGAACCAGGATTATTTGTTACAGTTGAAGGCAACCTTCGAAACATTACTTGGAACATGGAAAACTTTAATTGGGATATTAAAACTCTTGAAGAAAACAATTTAATGAAAATTTACCGTTTACACATTGACCCAAGAAAAGATATTGAAAGCCAAATAGACCAAGAACTAGAAATAATTTCTTCAATGGTTAAAGAACTTGGAGCTAAAAGACTAGTAATTGATTCTACTACTGCTTTTGGTGTTTGGATTAAGGATTCCGGAATGATTAGAAATCTTTTATTCCGTTTTACTGACTACTTGAAAGGATTAAACTGTACTACTTTAATGACTTCAGAGACTAGTGGTGGCAGAAACACTTTCAGTGCTTTTGGGGTTGAAGAATTTGTTGTGGATGCAGTTATAGCTTTATACTTTTCTCCGCCTCACAGAGCAATATTTATTAGGAAAATGCGTGGCACCAATCATTCAAAAAGCGTTCACCCTTTAGAAATTACTAATGAAGGAATCGTGATAAATCCAAAAGACGAAATAGTGTGGCAGGCTTTAAACAAGTAATTTTTATAAAACTTTTTTGTAGGTGATTTAATGGTTGAATTTGATAATTTTGGTCCTGAAAAAATTTTAACAGTTTACAATCCACGCGTTGGTTTGAAGGGTTTTGTTGTAATTGACAACACTGCTTTTGGCCCTGGCAAGGGCGGCATTCGCATGACTAAAACTGTTAGCGTTGATGAAGTAGCTGGCTTGGCCCGAGCAATGACTTGGAAATGTATTCTTGCAGAACTGCCTTTTGGTGGTGCAAAATCAGGAATTGTCGCTAATGACAAAGAATTAACTCCAGAAAAAAAAACTGAATTAGTTAAAGCTTTTGCTGAAGCCGTTAAAGTTGTTTCTCCATCTCAATATGTTGCAGCACCAGACATGAATATGGCTGAAAGTGAAATGAAGTTAATTGCTGAAACTAATGGTGACATGAAAAGTGTTACTGGAAAACCTTCAAGCATGGGTGGTTTGCCTCATGAACTAGGTTCAACTGGTTTTGGAGTATTTCATGCAGCTCTTGTAGCCTTAGAACACCTTGGTTTAAAACCAGAAAACATTTCTTTTGCTGTTGAAGGCTTTGGCAATGTTGGAGTTTTTGCTTCAAAATTCCTGACAGAAAAAGGATGTAAGCTGGTTGCAGTTTCAGATTCTAAAGGAACTCTTTACCTTGAAACAGGAATTGATTTTAAAAAATTAGAGAAAGTAAAAAAGGAAACTAAAAGCGTTGTAAATTACGGGGAAGGAAAAGTCTTGCATTCAAGTGAAATTGTTGGAATCAAATGCGATTTATTGGTTACTGCCGCAATACCTGACTTAATAACTGAAGCCAACTATAATAAAGTCTGCTGCAAACTAATTGTTGAGGGCTCAAATATTGCAATCGACTACCAAACAGAAGAGTTACTGCATGAAAAAGGCATTCTGGTTGTCCCTGACGTCATTGCAAACGCAGGAGGCGTGATTTCCTCTTACGTTGAATATATTGGCGGAACCGAGCAAGAAATGTTTAAACTAGTAGAAGAAAAGATTACCAAAAACACTAAAGAAATCCTTGAAAAATCAAAACAAGATTCCTGCAGTCCAAGAACCACTGCAACAGTAATTGCTGAAAAACGTTTAATGGAAAAATGCGGGTTATGCTAGGACTAGCGTTTTTTCTTTTTCTTCTTTTTAATTTTCAACTGCATTAAACTGAAAACAACTGACAAGACAATTGCTCCAGTTAACGCAGAAATCCAGTCGTTGCTAATTAAGTAGTAGCCGGCAAAATAAATTACTGCAACAATTAATCCAATAATTATGCTTGCTTTCATTTCAATCAATTCACTTTATATTTAAACTTGTTAAAAAACTTTTCTGAAGTAGTTTTCGCTCCTTGTACTACCCTTCTGTTAATGTACCAAAAAGCCTTTATAAAGCACAAACAACTATTACTATAGTGAAAGTTTGAATCTCCCTCCAAACATTCACCTCACAATCTCTGTTTTAAGGACTTGGTTCCAATCGGAACCAAGGCTATTTCTTTTTTTAATTTCTTTTTCTTTTTTAATTTATTGTTTTCTATTTTCTTGTTTTCTGTGTTTGTACTATTGTTCTATTCATGTACCAAAAAGCCTTTATAAAGGATTTAACTTTCTTTTTTCAGTGAATTATTTTGGGGATCAGGCTCCAAAAATCCCACGACTTTTCGGGGGTGGTATTCAGCAAAGAAAAAATCACCCTAAAAGGGGTTTTTCAACCCCTTTCTGCTTATTTTTTCAAAAACCTTTTTAATAAGTTTGTACTAACTTTTCTTTTGGTGAATTGTAAATGAAAAAAAATATTTTGTTGTTTGTACTATTGTTTTCTTGTTTGATTTTTTTTAGTTCTTTTGCATTTGCTTTCATGGACACGTCTATTAACGTGACACAAGAACTAAGAAACATTAGGGACGTTATTTATTCAATTGATTTTCTTATTAGAACAATTATTTTCCTGCTTGCTTTAGGTATTGGAGCTATTGCAGTTTTAGCTTACATTAAAAAGCGTTCGCAGAGATTGTTTTTTGTTTCAATTGCTTTCTCTTTGTTTGCAGTAAAGTGGTTGTTAAAGATTGTGGACTTGTTTTTCTTTAACGTTCATTATTTTACTGATCCAATTGAAAACGTTTTCGAGCTGTTAATTCTGGCCTTGTTGTTTTTGGCTTTGGTTAGAAAGTAGGGAGTTTTTAGTTTTGCAGGATTTACTGGATAATGCTTTAGAGTTAGAGGTAAGACAAAAAATTTACTCTGCAATAGAGGAATTTCCTGGACTTCATTTTAGAGAATTATTAAGAAAAACTAATCTTGCTGTCGGCAGTCTGCAGTACCATTTAGAGTTTTTAGAGAAAAAGCATTTAATCCGAGTTTTAAAAGACAAGAGGTTTAAGCGTTATTATATTGTCCGTGACTCTAATTTAGAAGATGAAAGTCTGGTAATTTCTTTTTTAAGACAGGAAAAACCAAAACAAATCATTCTCTTGCTTTACTCTATGCCTGGTTTAAACCAAGCTCAAATTGCTTCAGATATTTCTCTTGGTTTGTCAACTACTTCAGTTTATCTTTCAAGGTTAGTGCAGTCAGGAATAATTAAAACTAAGAGTTCTGGAAGAAAAAAACTTTTTTACCTTGAAAACCCTGAAAAAATTAAGAGTGTTCTGGTTGAAAGAAAACAATCTTTCTTAACTGGTTTAGTTGACAACTTTGCTAAAGTAATAGAGGAATTGTGATTAAAGTGATTATTGCTGGAGTGGATGAAGCAGGCCGTGGTCCGGTTATTGGTCCGATGGTTTTAACTGTTGCTTCAATTCATAAAAACGATGAAGAAAAACTTTTAGAGCTTGGGGTTGATGACTCAAAAGTTTTAACTCCAGTTAAAAGAAAACAACTTTTTGTTAAATTAAAAAGTCTTTTGCTTGAACAAAATAGTTTTGAGTTAACTGCAAAAGAAATTGATTCTTTAAGATTAAGGCATTCGTTGAATGAAATTGAAGCAATGAAAATTGCTTTAATTTTGAACGAGTTAAAACAGAAACCAGATATTGTTTTTGTTGATTCTCCTGATGTCGTGCAGGAAAACTTTTCTTTAAGGATTAAAAAGTACTTGAATTTTAAGACTATTATTAAGTCAGAGCATAAAGCTGACTCAAAGTATGTTATTGTTTCCAGTGCTTCAATTATAGCAAAAGTTTTAAGAGACAACAAAATCTTTGAGTTAAGCAAGGTTTACGGTGAAATTGGTTCTGGTTATCCTGCAGATGAAAAAACTATTGCTTTTATTAGAAAATGGCTTAAAACTCACTCTAAATTACCTGAAATCGTTCGAATGTCTTGGGATACAACAAAAAACCTTTTAAATGAGAAATACCAAAAGAAATTAACAGAGTATGATGTAAAATGACTGAAGAACTGGATTTTAATAAAATGTTTGGGGAAATCAAGGGTTTGGATAAAATTATTGCCAAGATTTTAAAAGATTTTCAGAAGCCAGAGGTATTAGATAGTTTGAGGCAGAACAAGCCAATTTTTATTGGCCTTGGCTTTAATCCTAGAAGTAGTCTGCCAGTACAGCAAAAAAGAATTGCTGACAAGAAAATCATGCCAACAAATGTTTTAAGTGGTAATGATTTTACTGTGGTTACTGCTCAATTGTCTGGAAGCAGATTTGATGATATTTTAATTCAGTTAATTAATAACCAGTTGGTAAAAATTAAGACTTTAAATCCTCCTTTTTACTCTGAAAGCATTTTACTTGATAAGCCAGTAAAGGAAGAAAATCATGTAACTATTTTTAAAAACCAGATTCTGGAAGTAAAATTTGAAAATTCTTTAGTTGGAAGAGTTATTGATTGCGAAAAAAGGAAAGAAATAGAGAAATAAAACATCCTTTTATGTGAAAGAAATTGAGATCAGGCTTTCTGATATATATTGTTGCTAGGTTATATTTAAATGTTTTGTTTTATCGTCGTCAATTGTGTTTTCTTCTTTTTTCTGGTTTTCAAAGTCTTTTTGTAATTCTTTTAATTCTTGAATTCTTGAACCAAAGTGTTTTTGAAATTTTTTTGTCAAATTAATACTGTAAGAAATTCCTTTTCTTTCCCTTGAAATAAATCCTTCGTCTTCTAAGATTTTTATTTCGTCGTAAGCTTTAGTGTTTCTTAACCTTACAATTTCTGATTGTTTTACTGGTGCGTGCAAGGCAATCAAAGCCAAACTCTTTAAAACTGCTTTATTAAACTTGCTTCCTAAAGCCAGAAATCCTACTTCTTGCTCGAATTCTGGTTGAATCCGCATCTGAAAGCCTTGGGAATTAGAGTAAATTCTAATGCATCTGTCGCTTGCATTGAATTCTTCCATTAACTTTGCAAGCGTTAACCTTACTTTAATCAAGTCTCTTTCCCTTATAATTCTTGCAAGTTTTTCCACTTTCAAGGGTTTGGAAGACATAAATAACGCGGCTTCAAGAATCCTTTTCTTTTCCATAACAAAACTAACAGCTTAAGTAATTTAAATTTGATTGTTTTATTTATGGTACTTGCATTCATTGCCTTCTCTTAAAATAAAGTTTCTTGTCATGCAGACAATCCACTTCCAGTGTAATGCTAAATGCATGAAAACCATTAATCCCATTATTACTCCAGACCAATCATGAATTAAGCTAATATTGTATGGTTTTAGGATTTGCCAGTCAATTCCAAACAATCCAAGAAAACCACGGAACTTTAATATTCCAGTAATTAAGACAACTAGAAATGATAATCCAAGTAAAACGTCAATAAAATAATTTAATTTGTTTTTGTTCATGCAAATTATAAGAGTTTAAGTCTTTTTATTCCTGCTGGTTTGCCGGCGAATTCCTGCAGTGAATTACTGATAAAAATTCTGCCTTGAAATGGTTTGCCCTGCCGAAAGCAGTGCTCGATCGCCACCGAATCTTTTCGGCGTTTTTTGAAGTGCAGTCAGTGCCACTTTAGTGGCACCACATCGCACGCGAATGTTTTCCGTTGCCAGTAATTCTTTGCCAATTGTAGTCAGTGCCACTTTAGTGGCACCATATTGCACGCGAATGTTTTCCGTTGCCAGTAATTCTTTGCCAATTGTAGTCAGTGCCACTTTAGTGGCACCATATTGCACGCGAATGTTTTCGCGTTGTTGAATGTCTTCGGCGTAAGCTTTAAAAACCTTGAAGGCACCAGTATATATAATAGTTAACGAATTATAGTTAACTGGTTAATTGTGATTTTATGGGAAAAAAGGGGTTGTTTTTTGCTTTATTAGTCTTTTTGCTTATTCCTTTGACTGCCAGTGCT
>JBDRCV010000008.1:0-33668 GCA_043821385.1 archaeon
TAAAGAAAACTATTCTGAAAGTCCAAGGAATTCATTAAATCAGCTTCAAAAAAAGTGCTAGTGTTAACTATTGGCAAAAAGAATAACTGGATTGTAATAATAATTCCAAGAAAAATAAAAAACATTAAATAACTTGAAAACAAAGCACTGAAAGTAACGCTCCTACGCTTTTGCTTTAACCTTTCAATTTCTGTTAAATAACGAGAAGTAACGTCAAAAACTTTTAACAAACTTCCTCCCTGCTTGTGGCTTTCAGAAATAACCATCACACTTTTTCTAATAATATTGCTTTTGATTTTTCCAAAAACATTAATCATTGCATCCTCAAAAGACACGCCAAGCTTTAATTGTGCTGCAACTTTTCCAACCAAAAACTTTAATTTACCATAATCGTTTCTTGAAACAATAGTCATTGCCTGAACAACACTCATTCCGCCTTGAAGCAAGTCACGCAAGTCATCCAAAAAAGCAGTAAAATTAACTTCATACTCGTGAACCAAAAGCCTTTGCTTGTAATTAGCAATACCAATTAACATTACTATTGGCAGAAAAGATAAAACAGTAAAAGGAGTGCTAAGCAGGAAAATAAAAGTAATTAATGACAACAATAAACCAGTAATAAAGTACTTGAAATAATAACTTTCAATCAAACTCATTTCTTACACCTACATTCCGCCAGGAGACATTATCTCCATTAACAACAAAAACACTATGTTTAACGCTGGAATTAACAGAAAAATTCCAATAGTTAACAAGAAGTCAATGGTTAAACCAAAAATAGTTCCGCCAAACATTCCCATTAACATTATTGCAGAAAAAATAAATAATGGTGCCGCAATAACAACTCCAGTATAAATGTCTCCAAAAGTTTCCGCTCTCTGGTTTACTTCATTCATTCTTAAAACGTATTCAAATTGAGCTTTATCAGCACGCTTTTGCATAAACAACCCTAAATCTCCACCTGAAGACATTGAAGCCTTTAACTCAATCAAAAACTTTCTTAAATCATTTGAAACAGTTAACTTTGCAAGATGAGTAATAGCAGCACTTAAACTTAAACCAAGTTCATCCATAAACCTTTGAACCTTACTTAATTCCCGGGAAATTACAGGGTATTCTTCTGCTTCACCTAAATTCTGAAACATTGCACTAGGCGGAGTACCAGATTCCACAATAGTTGACATGCTTAAAATAGCTAAAGCTAGATTGTTTCTAATTACTTGAGCTTTCTTGAAAACCAAATAATAAGGGTAAACAAAAACCAACCCAATAAAACTAATAAGAAAAATAAAAAACAAGCCAACAAACAACAATAAATCAACTTCAAAATTAATGAAAGCAAAAAGAACAAGAGAAACTAACACGACAAAAAAAGCTGAAACAATTGAAGCCATAAACCCTAAAGACAAGTACTCTGGCAAACTAATTTCTACGTCAGCGTCAAACAACTTTTTCTCTAACTCTTTAGAGTCAATCAATAAAGCCAAAGGCTTAAAAAACGCGAAAGCAATTTTAGCAAGCAAAACATACAATTTCATGACAGCAAGAGAAAGTAAAAACTAGTTAAAAAAAGTATGGTTAGAAAGAAAAAACTATTTCTTAATTAACTTTCTTTTCTCTAAAACTAATTCAAACAATTCTTTTGCGAAATCGTTTTTAATGCGTGCTTTTGCGCTATCATAGAATTCATTTAAATTGAATTTATTGTTTTCAGTTTCATACTCTAAAGCCTGTAAAGCCATTTCCAGTTTATCCATATCCCTAACAAAAATTGCTTCAAGAGTTTTTCTTTCTTCAAACTCTAACCATAAATCAATTAATTCTTGGTTGTTAGAAAAAAGTTTTTTTAAAGCATTTAACTCTAACTCATGTTGTTTCTCTATAGTAATTCCATCATGAGGGGTAAGGTCTCCAACAATACTTTCAGCTAAATCATGAATTAAAGCCATTTTAACACATTTTAACTCGTTTAAACCAGCTTTTCTTGCAAGAAGTAAAGTCATGACTGCCACCCGAAAAGAATGGTCTGCAACGCTTTCAGGATTAGGAATTTTCTTTAAAACCCATCCAGCTCTCTTCAATTTCTTTAATTCCCCAACTTTATGGAATAATTCAATTAAATCGTTCATTAAGGATTCTTCATAAGAAAAAGATTTAAAGGCATCTAAATCAGTTTTTCTTTTTTCTTGTAAGAATTTAAGTCTTCTTTGAATTCAATAAAGGTTTTTGGAGGGTCTTTAATTAAGCCGTCAAGGAATTGTTTTCTGGATTGAATTACTTCTAATATTCTTTGGTGTGAGATACCGTACTCGGCTGAAATTGTTTTCAAAACCAGACTACGGTAAGTTATTGGAAGAAAATCAGTTCCAATTGTTTCGCCTTGGCCTGTAACACTGATTTCTGTTACTGGTTGTTTTTCCATTGCAGGATTCCATTCAAACAACTTGTTGGTTTCAAGTTTTTGGGTTTCAATGTTAAAACCTTTAACTTCATTTATTGCCCTAATCCTTCTTTCAATACTGCTGACTCCAGAAAACCCTAATGCAATAATTAAGTCTAGGCTGTTTAACAATGTTGGAGACAAATTAATTGGCGGAGTAATTAACCTGTTAACCACGTCATCAACGCTTTTAGCGTGAATAGTTGAAAAACAAGTGTGTCCTGCACTCATTCCCTGAAACATAACGTAAGTTTCATCACCTCGAACTTCTCCTACAATTAAGTAATCCGGACGCTGCCTGAAAGACTCTTTAATTAAGTCAATTAAACTTACTTCCCCGTACTTTCTTCCAGAAACATCTGGTGGACCAAAACCAGGCCTTGAAACTTGAGGTAGCCAGTTATCGTGAACCAAGTTAATTTCTCGAGTGTCTTCAATTGAAACAATTCTTTGAGCTGCAGGAATAAGCATTCCTAAAACGTTCAATAAAGTTGTTTTTCCTGAAGCAGTCGGCCCAATAATTAAGATTGAACGCTTGAATTCAATTGCCAGCCACAAGTAAGCTAGAATTTCAGTGTTAAGCATTTTAAATAAAACTAAGTCAATTGGACTAAAAGGAGTTTCAGGAAATTTTCTGATAGTAAAAGTTGGGCCGGAAGTTGAAATGCTTTCAGTTAAAACAGCGTTAACACGAGAACCATCAGGCAAAACTGCATCCAGTAAAGGCGAAGCAAAAGAAACATAACTCTTGCATAATTGAGATAACTTAATAATAAAATCCTGTAATTCTTCAATTGAATCAAAAGAAACATTAGTTTGAAGGTTACCGTATTTTCTGTGAACGATAAACAATGGAATGTTTGTTCCATCACATTCAATGTCTTCAATTAAAGGGTCATGCATTAATGGTTCAACTTTGTTGACTCCATACAAGTCTCTTGAAAGAAAGTAAACGAATTTTTCTTTTTGTTCGTCACTTAAAGTTAACTTGTTTTTAACTAAAATCTTGCTTAACCTGGTGAAAAGTTTTCCTTTTCCAACCGTACCCAAAGCAACTTCTTCAATAAACCTGTCTTTCAAAAAACTTAATTGTTTGGCTTCAGTGTCAGACAATAGTGGTTCGTAAACAAAGTATTTTTTGCCTTCCCTGGTTTCTTCCACTTGAGCAAAAGCAAACTCTGGCACTAACGTTAAGTATTCTCCCATTGGCTTAAAAGATTTTTCTACTTGTTCTGCAGTACTTTCAAACAAGCTTTCATCTAAAGCTTCTGGTTTATTAAACATGCTTGGAAACAAGTCATGCAATTGTTCTCTAACGTAATCTTTTACCAGAGTTGAAAGAGACTCTTCACCAAAGTCAACTTCAGTAACAGGTTTTTGTAAAACAATTTCTTTTTTGGTTTCTTTTGGAATTTCAATTATTTGCTTTATTTGCTCTTTCTTTAATTTAACTGGTTTTCTTACTTTAATGTTTGAAACTTTCTTTAAAGAATCCTTTAAATTAAACTTTAAATTACTTAAAGCACTGGCTTTATGGTAGCGCGTGAAAGGAAAAGAATGCAAGCCAACCGAGTCAGTAAGAGAATTAAAATTACTGGCCAGTCCAAGAAAGTCATTAATTATTTCGTTGTCAATTGTTTTTAATTGTTTTAAAGTATTTTTTTCTGTTAAAAGTTTCCTGTATTCTTTCCTGAATTCTTTTTCTGAAAGCTTTTTAGTTAAAAGTTTTTTCTCTAAGTCAACTGCCAGCTTGCTTGCCTGCAATCGTTTTTTCTCTGTTTCCTTAAGCTTTTGAACTTTCTTTTCAAGTTCAAGCATTAATTTAAAGGAAGGGTAAGTCATTTAAAACTCCAAAAAAAGTTATTTTATTTTTCTTCCTCTATTTTTCCCAGTCCATCAGAGTCAATTCGAATATTATAAGCATCTTTTATTTCAGTTAAAATGTCAGTTAACTCGTTTACAAGCGAAACAATTTCACTCCACTTGTCTTTCTTTGTTTCAATTGCTTTACTTAAACGTTGTTTGCTTGAGTCAACAATTTTTAAATAAGAAAACTTGCTTATATCTCCGTCATCAAACCTTTTTTTCACTCCTTCACTTTCAGCTTTAATTGCTTGAGCTTCTTTTTCTAAACTCCTTAAAGATTCAACTGCCGCCACTACAAGATTTGTTTTGTCCTCGAACTCATCTAATGCTTCAATAACATCCTTCATTCATTCACCTCAAAATCATGATTTCCTGATTAAAGAAGTATTACCTTTAACCAGTTTCAAATACAGTGAAAAATCATTCCCTGCATTATAATCACACTCACAAAGACTAATGTTTACATCATTTAAAAAGATTTCCTTTACCAGAGAATTAGCATCAGTCAAGGTTCCCTGACTAACACCATTAAAATAATAACTGCATTCTTTTTGCATGAAGTTGCCTAAAACATAGCCAGCGTTAACATCAAAAGCAATAAAACAAAAAGAAGGCTCAAAAGCAGAGCGTTGAGCTTGCTCTTTAACCTTTACTCCAAAGTCAAACAAGTTAGAGTTTAAATCAAAAACTATTGGAATAGTAGTGGCAGAAGACATAGTTGTAAGGTAAACAAAATAAAACTCGTTTGAAAAATTATCTAAAAGAAAATCACTTGAATTAACAGTTGGCTGAACGCTAATGTTAGCAGCGAAAAAAAAAGCAATAATTAAGCCAATAAAAATTAAGGCTCCAAGAATAAAAACAAAACCTTTTTCAGCCATAACTCCACCCGTAAACCTGTAAAACTTTTGGATTGTAAGACAAAACGTTTCCTTCAAACAAGTAATTGACTACCACAGTGTTAGCGTTTGATGGCTTGGAACCATAACAAACACCATTACTAACATCCAGTCCCTCACAAACTCTTACTTCTAATCCTAAGTCAATCATTTCCTGTAATTCTTCTTTAATTAAAGATGTTTGATGCAAAGAAACTTTTTCCCTGAAATCTTGTTTTAACGCTAGCTCTGAAACCGTGCTCTCAATGCTTTCTTGCAAGGAATTCATTCTTGGAGTTGAAACTAATGAAGCCTGACTGACAGTAAAAAAAACTGTAAACAATAACGCTACAGCAATTAATGCTTCAATTACTTTAATCATTTTCTTTGACTCCTGACTTTTAACTCCGAGTACTTTAATTTGCCGTCAGAGTAAAGGTAAGGAAAAGTTTCACTTTTAACACTTGCAAACCTTTCAGAAATTAAAGAACCATAAGACAAGTTAATGTCTTGTTTTTCAAACGAAAGCAAGTAATTCAAGTCACTTGAAAAAGCATTAAAGTCTGGAGTAGTAATAACCTTCAAACTTGAAATCAATGGTTTTGTAAGGTAACGAGTGTTAGTGAAAGTTTTCCCTAGGTTTGAAGGACTGTAACGGAATTTAAGTAAAGCATTAAAAGCACAGCCAATCGTAACGTTTTCATCCAGCCAAACATCACAGTCACCGTACTTGGTTTCGTTTCCAACAGTCACAGTTTCAGGGTTTAAGACAGCACGCCTAATAGAAAAATTATCAAACCTTGCCTTGCTTCCCCTTGTAACTAACCCAATGTCTCCTGGAGGTAAAGGACTTGAATCATTAAAGTCAATCAATAAATTGTTGTCAACAAAAACTTTAATGTTGTTTTCAACCATTTTCACACTTAACTTATACCAAGTTTGAAAGTTAATGGTTGTTGAATCATTAAAGTCAAGTAATTGGAATTCAAATTGCCCAGGACCAATTTGATTTGATTTAACTAAAGCAACAGGCAAAGGGTTTGCAGGAGTAGGAGTAGTATAATTTATTTGAGCCACATAAAAAATGTTTCCTTTTCTTTGAAACTTTATTCCAACGTTATGGTCTCCTGCAGTAGCATCTGTTTCGTCAATGTAAACGTTTGCATCAACCCAAAAATTGTTGTCTCTGACAAAGTCAACAACTGTTCCTTTTACACTAGAAGAATTAACTTGAGTGTACTGCTTGTTAACAATTGCCCAAGAAACGTTTATTTCATCCCAGTCAATTGGGTCACCATCATCTTCATTACCATCATCAAAGTTATCAAACGCAACCAAGGCTTTTAAAGCATTTGAATCAAAAACCGCATTACTTTTACCGTAAGCTATAGCATAATCTCTTGAAGTAGTATTAGCTGGAAGGCTTCTTTGAAGTTTAAAGAAAACATTAGAGTCAACAGAATTACAATCCATTACAATAGTATCAAGCAAACTATTACCTTTTAAGTCAAAAACTTTAACGTCATTACAGTCACTTAAAACTTTTCCTGCAGCAATCAAGGACTGCGTGTCAAAACCAACCCTGACAGAATAATTAACGTCTAATGATTCAATTGAAGAAGAAACAATTAAAGGTTTCTTGAAAGAGTAGCCAAGGTTAACCCAAGACGAATTGTTTTCATCCTCTCTCATTAAATCAATTGTTAAAGTAGTGTTGTCATCTAAAGAATTATGCAAGATTAACTGGTTTGAAGTCAAATAATTGTTGTTAGAATTGTTGTCTTGAATTAAACCATTAATAGTTGAAAAATTGCTTAATGACTGGAAATTAAATTTTGTTGGATAAGAAATTTCTAACTTGTTTTGGTCTCTTGCAACATCAAAGTAAACAAAATAATTCCTGATTTTTCTGTCAGAAGAATTCACGTCAACTAAAATGTTTAAGTCTCCAATTTTAGTTGAAGAATTGAAAGAGAATTGTGACGGCACTGACGAACAAGTGTTTGGCGAAAGCTTGTTAGCATCAAGACAAAACATTTTTCTGTCAAGACTTGAAACATTAAAGTCATCAATTGAAACTCTTGTTATAACAGTGTCAAAAGCAATAAATTTGCCAGTGCGTAATGGCACGGAATCCTGCCAGCTGCCAAGATAAGTTCCGTCACGCCACACTTTAATTAACCCGTCAGTAATTGTAATCCTGTAAAAATACTGGGTTCCAGCAATTGCAGCAGCAGCAATAATTGATTGCTCTGCTTTAACGTCATTTGAAACCTTTAAAATTGTAAGACTGTCAGCGTTCTGGTCAACAATGTAAGCGCTGTGCCCAAACCTTTTAAGAGAGTCTTGAAGGTGAGAGTAAACCATTGCATGCGTGTTAGAATCAAACTTCATTGTAAACTGTAAGTCAATGTTAGAGTGAGGAAGGTAAACGAAAGCATTAGAGTTATCATCTAAATCGCCTTGCTTTAACATTTCGTTTTCAATAAACCAGTTACCGTCACGAAAAACCCAGCCGTTAGCATCATTAAAAT
Organism: archaeon; assembly: GCA_043821385.1. Lineage (GTDB taxonomy): Archaea > Iainarchaeota > Iainarchaeia > Iainarchaeales > JBDRCV01 > JBDRCV01. The sequence goes on from JBDRCV010000008.1 coordinate 7,719, forward strand.
TATCTGTAAATTGGTCAGAATACTCTACTACTCTAATAGAGTTAGCGTCTAAAGCCCTTGAATCTGAAACCCTGCTTAAAGCTTTAGAGAAATCAATTTTAGTTTCAGCTAAAAAGTTTTGGTCAATTGTTCCAGTGTTCACACTTACAGGTAACCTGTAAAGCCATTCATTGTACAATGGCATAACGTTAACGTCAGCAACAACTAACTGTGACTCTATTGCCCTTAAACCAATTCCACCCTTGTTTACTCCTGGATTAAAACCAGAGTCAGTTGAATCAATATCCCAAGAACTTGACTCTGAGTCAATTGAACGCCAAACCCTAAATTTAATTGCATCTTTATCCAAATAAATTTTAGCATTATACCAAGAATTTAAAACCATTGTCTTGTCAGCTGACGCAATAAGAGTGTAAACACCATTAACATACCTTCTGATTTCAAGGTTTCTGGAAGCTGGTTCAGGTGAAACCACAAAAGCCAAAAAGTTTTTTGAGTCAATGTAACGAACCAAAAACTCTACTTGTTTTTGGCCAACGTTTGCAACCTTGAACTTTGTCTTAAAAACATAATTAGAGTAATTAATGTCTTCAATTGTTGCAGTATGATTTGTGTCAGTAGCTAACTCAAAATAATTACTGTCAAGCACTTGCCAGTTGCCTGAAACCTCGTTCCAGTCACCAGGATAACCATCATTAGCGTTATTGTCTTCAAACGCGTCAAAGAAAATACTGTCAGTCCACCAGTTCGCACTAAAAGTTATGCCGTTGTCATCCTTGCTTTGCCAGTTGTTAAACAAGGTTGGAGTAATTTCAATGTTGTTGTCTTGAGGTAACTGTAACCAGAATTCCGGTGAGTGAGAAAAGAACCTGAAAGCATAATTAGAGTCATTTAGTTTAGCAGAAAATAAAGAGTTATCGTCTATATTAAAACTTTGAGTTAAAGGACTCCATAAAATTAATTCATTGCTTAAAGAATTTTTCAAGTAATTAATTTGAAGGTTTAAATCTAAAACGTTTATGTCAAAGAATTCATTACTAACAGTATAATCTGAACCATTTACAGCTAAATCCAAGTCAAGGCTTTTTGAAACTTTTAAGTCATCAAACAATACTTTTGACTCAATGGTTTCAAAACCAACCCCACCAGAAACAAAACTTGAATCAGTTGCAGTAACCAACTCATTGTCATCAAAAAAACAACTAATGCTTGAACTAACAGCTTTAGCTTTCAATGAATGCCAGCCATTAAAATCAAAACTTGCAAGACTAACCGGATTAGTTTCAGAACCATAATTAACTGAAACAAAATCAAGCAATGGAGTAATGTTGTTGTCAGAAGTTTCAAAAAACGCTTTAAACTGCAAGTAACGATTATTAGTTAAATTCAAATCAATAACATTAGCATCATAATAATAAGTGTTAATTGAACCATCAGGGCCAGCATAAGCAGGCCAACTAGCATTATCAGCATCAGTTCTAAACTGGAATTTAATGTCTGCTTTTGAAGCTTGATAATGGTTCCAAATTTCTTTACCAGTTAATTCTTTTGAATAAAACTTTAAGTCATCAATTACTCCATGAAAGTTATCAGTGTTACCTCCCCAAGTAGCACCAACACCCATATCATAATTTGAACAAGTTGAAGGAACAACTGCAACAGAAGGAGTGCCGGATTGAACAACACTTGCTTCAACTCCATTAATGTAAAGTTTTATTACTCCACCAACACTATCATAAGTTCCAGCAAGAAAATTCCACTTATTAACATCAAGCTTTTTAGATGAACCAACCCAAACATCTGCGACCCCTGCACCTGAACTCACAACCCAGTAAACGTTTGAATCATTCTGCAAGTACAAGAAAGTGTGGTCTGTTTGATCATAAATCATTCTCCACTCCCTGTTTCCCGGGTCAGTCCAAGAAGCATCAAAAGATTTAATCCAAACTTCAAAAGAAAACTCTGCACCGCCAAGAAAATCATAACAAGACATAAAGTTATCGTCACCATCAAACATTAAACCAGAACTGATTCCATTCCTTCCAGTAACCCAAGTAGGCTTGTTAGCTGGATTACCTGTACCACCAAGATTTCCTGTTCTAGCATTAAAACCAGCATCCTTACTTGTCACTCCAGTATTTTCATCAAAACGATAAAAAGCTATAAAGTTTTCATCAAAAACATCTGCCTGCCCGTAAAGATACCATTCATTAAAATCAAGAGTATTCCAAGTAACACCAGCAGTCCCAGAATCAAGTACAGTGGATTCAAGGTAACCAGATTGACGCCAATTAAACGTAGTGTTAACGTCCTTGAATTCACTTACTCCGTTAACGTCAATTCTTTTATGAGCGTTCTGGTCTTCAATTACAAAAGTTTGCTTGTCAAAAAAAGTAACGTTAACGTCATACAAGCCATTATAATCCACACCACAATGAATGTCATTAGAACTGCCTTTCTCATAAACATCTCTAGAACAAACCAAATTTGACTGCTGGTCAAAAACCCTAACTTTAGCACCCAAATCATGGTTTAAATCACCTAAACCAAGATCATTTTGATCTAACCTTACAACTAAATAATTTAAGTCATCTCTAGAATTCCTGTAAAAATAATTATTGTTTCCTCCAACAAACAAGTCTAAATCGCCGTCATTATCATAATCTCCCCAAGCAAACGCGGCACCCTTGTTAGCACTTGAAATGCCAACCAAAGAACTAACATCAGTGAAAACATCACTGCCATCATTCCTCCATAACGCGTCCTTTTTTCCAACAACTAAATCCAAGTCACCGTCATTATCATAATCGCCCCACGCACACTCTAAATAATTCCAAGCAGTCAAAGCTTTAACGTTAGTGAAAGACAATCCACCATCATTCCTAAAAATATTCGTGTTACCATAAGCAGCTAAACCAACATCAATATCCCCATCATTATCATAGTCACCCCAGCAAGCATCAGTTGCTGCAGCATTAAACTTTATCGGGTTAGTGATTTCAACAAAAGTTCCATTATCATTCCTAAAAAGCCTGTTAGTATTACTAACCCAGATTGGCAGAAAAATATCCATGTCGCCATCAGAATCAATGTCAACAAAACTAACTTCATAAGAAACATTACCATCATTTAAACCAACATGCTCTGCAGTAACATCAGAAAATTCTCCATTCAAGTCATTCCTAAACAACTGGTTTGGAGTATTAGCATTGTCACCAGTTAAATACAAATCAATATCTCCATCATTATCATAATCCCCCCAAGCCGCAGCACGATTATAGTTAGCTGTCTGACCGCCAACTTTTGCAGTACCAGTAACTTCAGTAAAAGTACTGTCACCATTATTTCGGAAAAGCTTGTTTGCAGCACCACGAATAATTAAATACACGTCCTGATCCCCGTCATTATCATAATCAACCCAGTTAGCTTCCTGACCACCTTGAGCATTAGCAAGCCCAGCACTCACAGCAATATTAGTGAAATTAAAGTTACCGTCATTCCTGTAAAGTTCGTCAGCTCTACCACCATAAACTACATGCAAATCTAAATCCCCGTCATTATCAAAGTCAACCCAGTTAACGCCTTGCTGCATTCCATTCTTGTTAGCCGCTTTAATGTTAACTCCAGCACCAATCGCTGTTTCCTCAAAATTACCATCCACATCCAATCCAAGCATTGCAGAATCCTTAAAAACAACTAAATTCAAGTTAACGTCAGTGTCAGCTTCAAAGTCAGCGAACTCATCTTGAGTTAAGTCACCTGAAACACCACGAAAATTACTTTTCACTCCACCAGAATATTTTACTAAATCATACTCTAAAGCATTATTAATTTCACAAGCATAATAATTGCTTGAATCCTGCAAACGAAAAACAAGCCCTAAACCATTAACGTCAACAGTGTTAGGCTTAAAAATAGTTTCAACAAACAAGTCACTCCAATCACCATTAACATAACTTAAACCGTTAACATCAGAGTTAGACTGAAAATAATAACGATTGCTTGCAGTCCAAGAACCAGAACTCTCAACCCAAGTCAAAGGTTTTGAATCATTGATTGCTTCATCTTCAAAGTTTTCCATTACATCAACTACTCCGTCCTGCGAGAAAGCTAAAAGATTAGAATCCAAGAAAAACAATTGAGTTAAATTATCTCTGGTTGGATCAATCAAAGAATACAAGGAATTGCTTACAATTGAATAATACTGGTTTGAAACAATGTTATCATCACTGCCAAAAGATAACTGCACAGGGTAAAAAGCATTACAATCGTAAATAGAATTGTTACAGTAAGGAGCTAAATTCAACTGGTAAACGTTAGCCTTAACCGGCACGTCCTGAAAAGCCTGAATGTAAAGCGATTCAGTTAAAGCAACATCAAAAGATTGTCGTTCAGGAAGAAACTGCGGTAAAGCAATCAAAACAAACACTACAGCAAACAAAAAAATCATACTGCCAACAACCCAATCAATATAATGCACTTTAAATACCCTCCTTTAAAAGAATAATTAAACTAATTATTAAATTAACTGTAAGACGGTTTTTGCACTCTGATTTTAATTGTTTTAATTCCCCCGCTAAAAGAATTGTAATCAGCAAACAAAACATGTTGTCCTGAAAAAACCATTAAATTAGAGTCAGTTAAAATGTTAATGTCAGAACCAGTGAAATTGAGTCCGATTGAAAGCTGGTTGCCTGAACGAGAGTAAAAAATTCTTCCAACTACAGCAGAATAATTTTCGTCAATGATTTCACTTGAAACATGCTGTTTTAAAGTAATTGAATCAGTATCAGAGTTAATGTCAATAAAACCATTCCTTAACTCAAATGAAACGCTTTTAGAGCTGCCGACACTTAAGTCTGCAACGTCTGTAATCACGGAATTAATTTCAGTTACCAAGTCTTTTGCGTGCTCAAAGTCTCGAACATCATTCAATTTCTCAAAGTAAGGCAAGGCCAAAAAAGCAATAGAGAAAACAATAATAACACTTAAAACAAACATGAATACAGCAATAACCAACTGGTTTACTCCTTTTTCATTCAAGTCTTTCTCACTCTCACTAACGCCTTACTAGTTACCGAATTAAAACCATTATAGTCAAGAATGATGTGATTGAATCCAGGAAACAAAGAAATGTTGTCGTCTAAAATTAAATCAACTCCCAAAGCATTAAAGTCAACACTTAAAACAGCAAAATTGTCTGAAACACTTACAGAAAAGTTTTCATCAGAGAAAGTTGAATTGTTTGCAAGAAAACCTTCACCAACATTAATTTTGCTTGACATGGTTTCAATGTCAGCATTAAAGTCAATTGAAAAATCCCTGAAAGTTAAATCTAATTGCTTGCTGGAAGAAGGCATTGACGCAACAGACAAAACCTCAACTTTAATTAACTGTAAAGTATTTTTAGAGTTCTGGAATTCCGGAAGTTTCTGCCATTCCTGCACTTGATACAAGCCTTGAGTTAAAACAATTGAAATTAAAACAACAGCAAGAATTAACAAAAGCAATCCAGAAAAAATTGCCGAAACACCTTTATTATACATAATAAACTTTATCCTCCAATCCTCTTAACGCTAACCCAAACAATTCCAGGCTGACTTCTTTCCTTTTTTACCACTAACTCATGCAATCCCTTGTTTAAAAACAAGTTGTTATCAAACCCAATAACAGAGTTAGAGTAATCCAAACCCAAAGTTAAACGATTACCAGTCCTTGAAATAAAAAAGTTTGTTTCACTATAATTAGAGTCAATGTCAAAATAACCCGCATTAATGTAATGATGCAAGACTACAAGATTGTAATCAGAGTCAACGTTTAAATCAAAGTCCCTTAAATCAATTGAAATTAATTTGCTTGAACCACTTTCAAGCAATGAAACTTCATTAATGTTTTCCTCTAACCCGCGCAAAATGTTTGCAGCAATTTCAAAGTCAATAGTGTTCTGTGTTTCCTCCAAAAAAGGAAAACCAATCTGCGTTGCAACAGCAATCGAAACAACCGCAATAAATAACAACAACAAACTTGAAAGAAAAACATTAACTCCTCGCTCTAACATGCAATAAAAAAGGTTAAAGTTGTTTTAAATGTTGTGGGAAGAATTAAAAGCAGAAAAAACTTGTTATAATATATGCAAAAGAAAAACCTTTTTTCTAAGGGAACAACAATGCATGGTTTTCTTTCTGATTTAGGAATAATTCTTTTAGCTAAACGAAAAAAAGTTGAACACCAAAAAAAGAAAGACTTGCTTTTAGAAAAACTGCAGAGAGAAGAAATAAGAATTAAAAACCAAATCAAGAAAATCCACAGTGAAAGAAAAAATTCATTCACGGAAAAAAGAAAGGAAGAAACTGTATTAACTGAATCCCAGCCACAACCACAAAACTTAAGAGCTTTAGAAAACTACAAAAAAGAATCATATCATAATGAAAGAATGCTTCGCTGTCAACACAAAATGCTTCAAATAATTGATGCTTTTGCAAATGGTGACAGAAAAAAAGTTGAAGTATTTTCAACAGATTTAAGGAATTTTAGGACTAATGCAATCGTTTTAATGAGCAGGCAAATTAAAGAATTAACTAAAAGAGTTGGACAAAAAGAACTTGTAAATGCAATGAGCAGAGATACTTTAATTAAAAAACTGGATTCAGAGATTGCATTAATTGACAGAATGCTTAAAGTTAAAGACTGGCTAAAAGAAAAAGTTAAATTATAAGATTATAAAAAACATTCTTTTTTGGAAAAAACAAAGGCTTTTTAAACTAAAACAAGCTTAAATTATAATAGATTTTTGTTAGAATTTAATATAATTATTGGTGGTAAAATGAGTGAAAAAGAAGTAAAAGAAAAAGTTATAGAAGTTAAAGAAGAAGATAAAAAAGAAGTTAAAGAAGAAATTAAAGAAGAAGACATTGATGACTTGGAAGACGAAAAAACTGACGAATTAGTTGTAGAGGAAGGGTTTGCTTTCCCTAAAACAACTGTTGTAAGGTTAATGAGGAAGCATCTGGAACCAGGAAAACAAATTAAAGGAATAGTTAAAAGAGAAATGAATAAATGGATGGAAAAAATGGTTGTCAGAGTTACAAGCAAAATGAACGAACACCCTTACACTTACGTTGACTACGGAATGTTCAAAGAAGCAATTGAAACATACGAAAAAATTGAAGACATTGAACAAGAAAAAATAAGAATTATTAAGTACTTGGAAAAAATTAAAGCAGACTGCGATAGTCTAGCTAGAGACGTTGACAGAAAATTTGAAGTCTGAACACAATCCCGCAGCCCTGCCAAAGAAACTTCATATTCTTGTTTAAAGAAATTACTTCTTTCTCCACATCATTTATGGCAGTCTTATTTCTAGAATTTCAAAAGAAAAGCTTTTAAATAGTTTACATTATAATATATTGTATGACAAACTTGCTTGTAGTATCTGATAGTAGTTCATTGATTCTTGCCACAAAAGCAGGATTACTTGAAGTTGTCTGCAAGGAATTCACAGTTGAAATCCCGGAAACAGTATTTGAGGAAACAGTGATTGCTGGCAAAAAACTGCAAAAAACAGACGCATTCAAAATAGAGGAAGCAATTCAAGAAAACAAAATACTTGTAAAGAAAGTAAAGCCAAGAAAAGAAAAAAAAGAAGAACAATGGTTCAAAGAATTCAATATTGATAAAGGAGAAGAAGAAGCCATAAAACTTTACATTCAAACAAAAGCAGACCTTTTGCTTGTTGATGATAAGCAGGCAATAAATACTGCAAGATTGCTGGAAATAAACTGGGTGACAGTTCCCACATTAATAGTGGAATTCACAAAAAAGCAAAAAATAACAAAAAAACAAGCTTTAGAGTCATTAAGAACAGTGCAAGAAGAAGGAAGATACAAACTTGACTTCATACTTGAAGCCATGAATGAAATTGAAAAAATTAACGGGTGATAAAATGAGAACAGAACTAGTTTCAATAAGACTTCCAAAAGAAGAAGTTAAAGTCATAATTGAAAGAGCAAAAGAAGAACACACTGACAAAACAACAGCCATAAGAAGAACTCTTGCATTAGGTGCAAAACAATACTTGCTCAACAAAGCATTCGAAGAATACAAACAAGGCAAAATAAGCCTTGGAAAAACCGCTGAAACAACAGGATTAAGTCTTTGGGAAATAATGGAAGAAGCAAAAACAAGAAACATACCAAACCCACTGACAAAACAAGAATTCAAAGAAGGACTAAAAAACCTGGAAAAAGTCTGGAAAAAATAAAAGCAGACTGCGATAGTTTAGCTAGAGACGTTGACAGAAAATTTGAAGTCTGATAAAGCAACCGAAAACCTTTTAAGAACTATAGCACTATAGTTTGTGGGTGATAAGTATGGTTACTACCACTATTCAAATTGAAGCCCCAACAAAAGAATTGTTGAACGAACTTAAAACAAGCTTTTCAACAAAAACTTACGATGAAGTAATAAGAATTCTTGTAAAAAAGAAAACCAAGTCAATGTATGGAAAGCTAGGTAAAGGTAAGAAGATATCGGCAACTGAAATGATGAAAGGATTACGGGACAAGCATGACAGATACTAGCATTTTCTTAGATTCTAGTATTTGGTTAGGTTACTTTTTGGGAAATATTGAAAAAACAAAAGAAATAATTGAATCAGAAGAAACTATATTATTTACTTCAATTATTTCAATTCACGAAGTATTCAAAAGACTAAACAAACAAAAACAAAACTCTTGGAAAGCAGTAAAATTCATTGAAGAAAACAGTATAATAGTCAATTTAAACAAAAATATTGCAATAACTGCTGTTAAAAACTGTGAAAAATACAAGTTGCATACAACTGATTCATTAATTTACTCAAGCTCTGAAGAAATGAAAACAATATTTATAACTGCTGATAACGACTTCAAAAAAACACATAACACAATAATAATAAAGACAAAGTAATCACCAGCCTTCCGGCGCGTTATCTTTTTTTGAATGAAAGTCTTTAACATACTGGTCGTTATAGTAAGCCCAAACTTCAGTTACAGGGTAATCAGCAAAACGAAAGTGAGTGAAAAAAAAGCCAGCAGACTTATTTAATTTTTGTTCTATATCACTCCAACTAGGCCCTGAAGTAGGATCCAAGTTCAACCATTCACCATCAACTTTTAACTGTGCCCAAGCATGCCCGCCAACTTCACCGTCAAAATTAACTTCTCCTAAAACAACTCTGACATCAACTGCACTAACACCCATTGCACGGTATAATGAAACTAAAGTGTTAGCTTGTTCAGAACAATCACTTGCCACCGACGGCTTAACAGGATTTGAAGGCATACTGGGAGTTTGAGTCAAGAATTCTTGAGGAGTAAGCCATTTTTCTGATTGATTGTTCAAAGTTTGCTCTGAAACCCAAACCCAACTACGAGCAGAATACTGGTAAGCTGAAGAAAAATCATTAAATTTACTGGCAAGAGAAACAATTGCTTGAGCTTCAGGAGTAACAAAAGTTTGATAACGAGAAATTTGCCCGCCTTCAGGATCAGGTTCAAAGTCAGGGTTGTTTTCTTTCAACCAGTCATCTAGTTCATCCTTGCTTAACAAGTCTCTTTCTTTAAGAGTTTTAATTAACCCTGATTCCTGAATTTTTTGCAAGGCAAACGCTTTAACTTCATCTTTTAAACCAGAAATAAAGGTTTTAGCTTCAACATGATCTAAAACCCTCAAAACACAAGGTTTGGATTCCAAACTTTTTGCCTCACTTTCCTTTAATTCCAGAACCCACCAGTAATCTTCTCCAGTAAGAGAAGCCATCAACTGGTCTTGACTAAAATAAACTCCTTCCCTAGAACAATCACGGTCAACTTGAACAAGGTAAGCGTCTAAAGGATCTTCCGAGGGTTCAATTGGAGGAAGGCCAGGGTTATTGTTTGGAGGGTTTATTGGTTGTTCTGGTTGAACACAACCAGAAATAAGAATTACTAGAATTAAAGTCAGAACCACGACAATTTTATTAATCTTATAATTCATTCTATATACAAAGAGTTAATTACCTTTTTAAACCTTTTTTTGTTACATATTATAAAGTTTAATAAAGTTTATAAAGTTTATAAAATTTAGTAATTTTTTTAAACGCTTTTTATTGGAGGTGTGTTTTGTGACACAACAGCAAATGAATCAACCAGTCGTATTCTTGACTGATGGAAGCAAGCGAGTTAGAGGAAGGGACGCGCAAAGAATAAACATTATGATAGCAAAAGCAGTAGCTAATGCAGTAAAGTCTACTCTTGGACCTAAAGGCATGGATAAAATGCTTGTAGATGATTTAGGAGACGTTACGATTAGTAATGATGGAGCAACAATTTTAAGTGAAATGAGCATTGATCATCCAGCAGGAAAAATGATGGTTGAAGTTGCAAAAACTCAAGACGATGAAGTTGGAGACGGAACAACAACAGCAGTAGTTATTGCTGGAGGATTACTTGATAAAGCTGAAAGATTGCTTGACGATGAAGTTCATCCATCAATAATAATTAATGGTTACCGGATTGCAGCAAAAAAAGCTAAAGAATTTTACACAGAAATATCAGAAAACATTAACGTTAAAGACATTGAAAAAATCAAGAATATTGCTTTGACTTCAATGACTGGAAAAAGTGCTGAATCAGCTGTCGAGTTAGCTGACCTAGTTGTTAAAGCAGTAATACAAGTTGCTGAAGAAAAAAACAATAAAACAATAATTGACTTGGATCAAATTAAAGTTGAAAAGAAAGGCGGAGCAAGCCTTGTAGAAAGCAAACTAATTGAAGGAGTAGTAATTGACAAGGAAAGAGTGCATTCTGGAATGCCAAGAATTGTAAAAAACGCTAAAATTGCTTTAATTGACGCAGCACTAGAAATTAAAGGCCCTGAAACTGATGCAAAAATCCAGATTACTTCACCAGACCAATTGCAAGGATTCTTGGATCAGGAAGAAGAAATGTTGAGAAGCATGGTTGCAACCATCAAGAAATCTGGTGCAAACGTTTTAATCTGCCAGAAAGGAATTGATGACGTAGCACAACATTTTTTGGCACAAGAAGGAATTTTTGCTGTTCGAAGAGTCAAAAAAAGTGACATGGATAACCTTGCAAAAGCAACCGGAGCAAAAGTACTGTCAAGAATTAAAGATTTAACTGAAAAAGACGTTGGAAATGCAGAAATAGTTGAAGAAAGAAAAATTGCCGGAGACGCAATGACTTTTGTTGAAGGCTGTAAGAACCCTAAAGCAGTAACCATTTTATTGCGCGGCGGTTCAGAACACGTTTTAGATGAAGCAGAAAGAGCATTACAAGACGCTTTAGGTTCAACTACAACAGCAATTAAAACAGGAAAAATTGTTGCTGGCGGCGGAAGCTGTGAAATGGAAGTAAGCATAAAGTTAAGAGAATTTGCTAAAAGTGTTGGTGGAAGAGAACAACTGGCAATTGAAGCTTTTGCTGAAACACTTGAAATAATTCCAAAAACTTTAGCTGAAACAGCTGGAATGGACTCAATTGACACTTTGGTTGCTTTAAGGTCAAAGCATTCAAGCAAAGACGGTAAAACAATTGGAGTAAACGTTTACACTGCCAAACTAGAAGACATGCTAAAAAACAATGTCATTGAACCATTAAACACTAAAACTCAAGCAATTACTTCAGCTTCAGAGGTAGCGGAAATGATTCTAAGAATTGATGACATTATTGCAGGAACAAGTTCAAGCAAAGGCAGTGGCGGAATGCCACCAGGCATGCCTCCAGGCATGGGCGGAATGCCTCCAGGAATGATGTAAAATCATTCCTTTAACTTTTTTTTCTTTTACTCTTTTACTAATTTTTTTAAAAGAGTAATTGTTTTTATTTTAACTTGTTTTTAATTTATTTTTCTTTTAATTTCTTATTGATTTCTTATTGTTTTCTTTTACTTGATTATTAAATTCTAAATTTACTCTCAGTTTAATTTTTTTAGTCTTTTATTTTTCTTCAAATTTTTTTTAAATTCCAACAGTTAGTTTTATAAAGAAGTAAGATATTATTATTTTGGTGATTTTCTAAAATGGCTGAGACTGTTATAGCAAACGACATTGGCTTTGCATTGTATCAAGCTTTGATTGGAATTTGGAATTCATTTGTTCAAGTGGTTCCAGCACTAATCGGAGCAATAGTCTTACTTATTATTGGTTGGATTATTGGAAAAGTATTAAAGCACGTAGTAATAAAACTGCTTGATGCCTTAAAAATTGACGAGTGGGCTAAAAAAGAACATCTAAGTGGTGCTTTAGGTCACAAGAAAATTTCCCACTTATTTGGAAGCTTGACAAAATGGTATGTAATTATTTTGTTTTTAGCTCAAGCCACACAATTGATTAACATGGACATTCTTAAAAGCTTTTTATTATACGCCGTACAGTATTTATCATTGTTAATTGGCATAGTAATAGTAATAATCTTAGGATTACTGCTTGGAAGATATTTTAAAAACAGAATTCAAGCAACCAAGCACCCTTACTCCAATCTGGTGGGATGGCTAGTAGAAGTAGTAGTAGTTTACTTTGCAATCGTTATCGCCTTAGAAGCAGCTGGGTTCCCAGTTACAATCTTACTGGACGCATTTAGAATCGCGTTCGCTGCAGCAGCATTCACTGTTGCAATCATTGTAGGAATTAGTGTGGGTCTAGCGTTCAGGGAAGATGCGAGAAGTATGATACAAGAAGCCAAAAAAGGTTGGAAAGGCGCAGTAAAGAAAAAAAGGTAAAACCATAAAATTCTTTTCCACCTCTTTTTTTATTTTTTTTATTTGTTTAGTTATAAGTTTAACTATCGTTTAGTTTTTAATTCAACTGACAAAACAAACATTTAAATATAACACAGTGTATAATTTATTATACTGGTGGTTTAATGGAAGCAATTACTAAAACTAGGCGAATTGGTGGTTCTATTGTTACAACTATTCCAAAAGAAGTGGCAGAAAAACTGAAATTAAAAGAAAATGAGTTAATCGAAATTGAAATAAAAAGAGTTAAAAAAAGCTTTTTTGGAGCTATAAAAGGAATTCCTTCATTTAAAGAAGATGATAGGTTTGACAGAGCATAATTTGTTAATGGATTCAAGCGCTTGGATAGAATACTTTAATGGAACAAAACCAGGGCAAAAAGTTAAAGAACTAATTGAAAACGAAAAATATTTGGTCTTAAACCCAAATATTGTTGCAGCCGAAGTTACAAGCAAGATAGCAAGATTTGGAGGCAATGTTGAAAAAGCTATTACTGCAATAAAAACTCTTTCAATTCCCGTAAGAGAAGACCAAGAACTTTTTTTTGAAGCAGGAAAACAACATTTTCACTTAAAGAAAAAATTCAAGAATATTAGTTTAGCAGATTCAATTATAAAAACAATTGCCGAGAAAAATAACGCAGTAATTGTAACAAAAGACAGGCATTTGAATGGAAAGAAAACAATACTAATTTAAAAGCATTTAAAAAACCCTTGCAATTACAATTTTAATGATTAAAGTTGATTAAAGAGGTTTTCAATTGATTAAATTAAAGGCTTTAGGTGGAGCAATGGAAGTTGGAAGAAGTTCCTTTCTTGTTTCAGCTGACGACAAAATTCTTTTAGACAGTGGTTTAAAGATTACAAATGAAGCAGATAATGTTCCTGAAAACACTGGTCCTTTAGCTCCAAGCGAAACAAACGAGTTCATTGACGCAGTAATTATTTCTCACGCTCACCTAGACCACTCTGGCAATGTCCCAAGCTTGTTTCATAAAACTCATTCAATGACTTACATGACTCCTCCAACACTAGAAATTAGTGCTGTTTTATGGCATGACAGTATTAAAATAGCAAAATTGAATGGAATTAGTCCTCCTTTCACTAAAAACGAAATAGAGGAAGTCATGAATTTTGCTTTCCCAATAAACTATAATCGTTTAGTGCATATTACAAAAAACACTTCACTTGAATTGTTTAACGCTGGACACATTCTTGGCAGTGCAATGGCAAAACTTTACTTTAAAGGCAAAACACTTCTTTACACTGGAGATTTCAAGGACACTGAAACCAAGTTACATGATGGCTGTGACTTTAATGTCGGAGACTGTGATTTTTTAATTACTGAAACAACTTACGGTAACTCTAACCATTCTTCAAGACAAGCAATGGAGAAAGCCTTCCTTGAATCAATTCAAGAAACTTTAGACAACGGCGGAACTGCGTTGGTTCCTGCTTTTGCTGTAGGAAGAAGTCAGGAAGCAATTGAAGTATTGCATGAAGGTAAAATTGATGCACCAATTTACTTGGATGGAATGGGGAAAAAAATTGTTCAAACTTACTTTAATTTCCCTGAATTTTTTGTTAAAAGAAAAGCTTTAAAGAAAGCCATGAATAAAGTAATTCAAATTCAAAGCCAAAAACAGAGACTTGATGCATTAAAACAACCAAGCGTTATTGTAACGACTGCAGGAATGCTTGTCGGCGGGCCAGTAGCATTTTATTTATCAAAAATGTATAATGACCGGAAATCAAAAATTCATTTAACTGGCTACCAAGTTGAAGGCACGCCTGGAAGGAGTTTGCTTGAAACAGGCAGACTAATAATTCAAGACAAAACAGTTGACGTTAAAGCTGCCGTGGAAAAATTTGATTTCTCCGCACACACTGGACAAAAAGGAATTTTGAAATTAATTAAAAGTTGTAATCCAGAAAAAGTTGTTTTAGTTCACGGTGACCCAAAAGTAATTAATGAAACCAAACTAGTAATAGAAAAAGAAGGAATTGAAACCATTGCAATAAAAAAAGATGAAACCATTAAACTTTACTAGTGTTGGAAAATGAAAAGATTTTGCCCTGAATGCGGTGTGACAGACGATAAAAAAACTTTTGTTAACGGTTTCTGCATTGACTGTTATCCTTCAAAAGAAAAACTAATTGAATTACCAAAAGAAATTAAAGTTGAATACTGTAAGAACTGCAGGAAAATTGTTTTTAAAGGCAAACTGTTAACTGAAACTCCTGCACTCTTGGAATCAATTGTTTTAAAACATTTAAAGTTATCAGACCAGTTAGATGCAAGAAAAATTATTATTAACTTTAGTGCTTTAAAAGAAGAAACCTTGCTTGTCAGCGTGAAAGCTAATTGTTTGATTGACTCAAAACCAGTAATGCTTGCAAGCCAAACAATTTTAAGGTTTAAGAAAACTCACTGCAATGACTGCAACAAACTAAAATCCAATTACCATGAATGCGTTATACAAGTAAGATTTAAAGACAAACAAGAGAAAAGTGTTTTGCAGAAAGTTTTAAGAAAACTAGAGTCAAGGCTTCAGGAAATAAGCAAAACTAATGCTTTAGCTACAGTTGTTAAAATTGAATACTTGAAAAACGGGTTTGACGCATCTGTTGGAAGCAAGAAAGCAGGCAAGAAAGCTTTTAATTCTTTAAAGAAAAGTTTTCAAGGAAAAGTAAAATATTCAACCACTTTAGTTGGAGAAAAAAACGGGAAAAGAATTTACAGGGAAACTTACTGCTTGAAAATCAACCAATAAAAGTTAAAGCACTCATTAAAAGAATTCCAATCAAGAAAACAATGAAGTTAGTGAAAGATTTTTTTCTGTTAGTTTCTTTTTTTAATTCAGGAATTAAATCTGAAGCTGAAACGTAAATAAAGCCGCCTGCAGCAAAAGCCAAAATTATGAAAGAAAAAACTTGAATTTGCTCTAAGAAAAAGAATCCAATCAAACCGCCAGCAACAGCAGTTAAAGCAGTAACAAAGTTTAAGAATAAAGCTCTCTTTTTATTCATTCCACTGTAAACTAATACTCCAAAATCACCTAATTCTTGAGGGATTTCATGCAAAATAATTGCAATAACACTAATTATTCCTAAACTATTTCCCATAATAAAACTTGCCGCAATAATTAATCCATCAACAAAATTATGAATTGCATCACCTAAAAGATTCAAGTAACCAAAAGCATGAATCTTGCATTCTTTGTCATGGCAATGATGCCAGTGAAAAACTTTTTCAATCAAAAAGAAAACAATAAAGCCAACTAAAACAAAAGAAACAGCTGACGCTTCATGCTCTAAAGCTTCCGGAAGCAAATGCAAGAACGCACCACCAAGCAAGGCTCCAGCTGAAAGCGAAATCAAAATGTGAAGGATTTTATCCAAAAACTTTTCTTTCAAATAAAGAGTTAAAACTCCAATAAAAGAAATAACACTAACTAGAATAGTGCTAAGCAAAATCCAGATTAAAACACTCATTTTACTCTACATTAATTTAACTACTAATTACTTATATATATAACTTAAAACTTTAATTAATCGCAAAATCTTTTTTCGGGGGTTGTTTAATGAAAAAAAATTTATTAATTTTAATGTTTTTGTGCTTGCTTATATTTAGCGTGCAAGCAGCAAAAACAGTTAACCTAACAGTTACAGAGCAAGCAGGAGTAAACAGAACTGAAGTCGTAAGCAATGGAGTGCCTTTTGCTCAAGGCGATTTAACGAGTTTAGATAACTTAAAGTTAAAGGAAGGTATAACAGAACTACCATTACAAGCTCGCTCTCTGGCTGTTTGGCCTGATAGAAGTTATAAGTGGATTTTAATTGACTTTCCAATTCAATTAAACGCTAACGCAAGCAAAAACCTAACTTTAGAGTATGGTTCTGCAATTTCTTCAAACGCAGCCCCTGAAAACGCTGTAAACGTTAACGAAACCCCAAACAATGTGACAGTTGATAACGGTTTACTGGAAATAGTAATAAACAAGAATAATTTTAACTTATTTGACAGTGTTAAAGTTGACGGCTTGGAAATAATTTCAAGTAATTCAAAAAATGGGCCGCATATTCTTGGAATTGATGAACTGGAAACTGATTACTTTAGTTCAAACGATTCAAGTGTTACTGTGGAGTTAGAGGAAGAAGGGCCAATTAAAACAGTATTAAAAATTAATGGAACTCATAAGGCAAACAATGGAAGTGACCTAAAACTTGATTTCACTGTAAGAATCACTGTTTTTGCTAACAGCAAGACAGTGAAAGTTTACTATACTTTAGAAAACACTCAGTGCCCTTTAGGAGTTTACCTGGGAGACAATTGTGCTAGTTTTTTCAAAGAATTAAACCTTGAGAATTACTTGAACCTGAATGAAACTCCAACAATTAAATTTAATGGTTACAGTGACAGCTCTAATTCCAGTTATTCATTGTATCAAAATAATGAGTACGAGGATTCAGCTGACGGCAAAGACTTTTATTATAACATTAAAAAAGGAACAAACCAAGTTAGTTCAGGCGAAAAATACGATGGCTGGGTTAACGTTAAAGATAACGAAAAAGGTTTAATGGTTGGAGTAAGAAACTTCTGGCAAAAATACCCTAACAAACTAACTTTTTCTGAAGACAACTTAAAAATTGGTTTTTGGCCAAGAGAAAGCAGTGGACCATACCTTTGGCTTAGTGGAATCAAATCAAGTCAGTACCAGGAATCAGAAACAAACTATGTTTTGCCTGGAGCCAGAACTACAAGAAACGAATTAATTTACGTTTTCCAGTCAACAAGTGATAACGTTAACCATTCAAACGAAATGAAAAAATTTAATAACCCTTTACTTGCAGTGCCAGCACCAAGTTATACTATAGGAACTAACGCAGTCTTTAACCCTACACTTGAAAGGCTTGACTGGGAAGAACAGTTTCCTGACGACCCAGAATTAGTTACTGCTTTGAATAGAATGGAAAGATTTAATCAAATGAATTGGGATGCAAGTGTTACAGACATTCCAGCAAACTCTAGTTGTGGTATTGAGCCTTTCGGTCAAAGAAATTTTTGGGACTGGATGGAATGCAATGCAAGATATTTTGGCTGGAGTAATTTTGGAGATATTCCTTGGAGTGAAGGTTTTTCTTCACTGCATTATGATTGGACTCATGGTTCAATGGCAAACTTTTATAGAACCAATGACTATGAATTGTTTTTGATTTCAAGAGAGTTAGCTGAACACAGGTTTACAATCGACCAATTTCATAATGGGAACTTGCCTAGAAGGGCAGTGGATGGTTTTGCAGGAGTTTACGAGAAAGGATACTGGCACGGAGATTACAAAGAACCAAACCCAAGCCACACTTGGATTCAAGGACTACTTGAATACTATGTTTTAACTGGAGATGAAGAAGCAAGAGAAGCTGCAACTTTAACTGGGGACAATTATCTTTACACTCGTTACTGGACTGATTTTAAAAATGAATGGGGTGACGGGCCAGGAGATTATGCTTGTAACCCTGAAACAAGGGTTCCTGCTTGGAGTATTGAAGCTTTCACTGAAATGTATTTCTTGACAGCAGATTCAAAGTACTTGGAAATGAGTGAAAAAATAATTGACAGTGTCATAGAATGCGAGCAAGAAGACGGAGGACAAGGATTCATTTTATACGATCATCCAAATGAAGGTTCACAATCTCAAGCATGGATGCATGCATTACTAGTTCAAGCAATAGGAAAACACCAGCTAGCAAGATTACAAGCATCAGAGTATGGTGAACTTGACTCTGAATCTGTTGCTTTAATGAAAAGAATTAGTGACTGGTTGTTGAAAGGACAAAAAAAAGATGCTAACGGTTATTGTTTGACAGCAGAACCATTAATTGGACCTCATCGCGGAGGATGTTTTAATCCAGCTAACCCAGAAGAATACAAACCATTACAAACAGTCAGGCGTTGGGCTCCAGACAGAATAATAGAAGATGCAAGCCAAGTAACACACATTTCATACTTTATTGACGCTTTCGCTTTCACTTACTATGTTACCAGCGAACAAAAATACTTAGATGAAGCAAAAGAACACGCGATTGACTATTATAAGTATTATCAAGTAAGGCACGCTCCAGGTTACACTTACCACCCAGAATTCTTTACTCCTGAAGAAGAAAGTTATTCAGATATTTCATTTAAGTTAAACACTTACCCTGGAACTGAAAGCAAAAACCTTGGCTGGGCTAGAAGAGCAGGAATATTCTTTTTAAGCGTGCTAGACGGCATAACACCCTTACAATCATGTGAAAGTGATTTAGGAGGCTACTGTTGTTTAAACCAACAATTTTGTGAAGGAGAAGATTTAGGTTACAGTGACTGTGGAACAACTTGCTGTAGTATTTCATGCAGTTCTGATACAACTCCGCCAGAATTTAATGGTTTAGACGGAGTAAGAGACGAACAAACAGGAGGAAGCTTAACTTTAAGCTGGCAGCCAGCAATAGACGACTACAGTGACACCATAACTTACAAAGTTTACTTGAAAACAAATGGAAACTATGACTTTGGTAACCCAAGCTATACAACAACAAACACTAATCTTACTGTCAACAACCTTGAAAACTTTGAATTATACTACTTTGTTGTCAGAGCAGTAGACGAAGCAGGCAATGAAGAAAATAATTTAATTGAAAGACCAGGAATTCCAACACCTGAAGAAACTCAATGGATTGTTGGAGGAACAAATCATCCTAATTGGGATGGAACAATTCTAAGCAATATTGAAATAGTTGACGGTAAAGCAAGATTAAAATTAGTTGAAGAAGGCATTCCAGGAACACCAGACGACCCATACATTGAAGACTTTGAAGGTTATTCAGGAGATGAAACTGGTGAATGGGTTGACACTAGCGCAGATTATTCTTTAACTATTGATGATGAATTGTTTAAAATTACAAGCGGCCAGTATAGTGAAAGACAATTAAGACCTTTGGGTTCAAGTAATATTAGTAACGCTCACTCTCACTATGAAGAAGGTTTAAGTTGGAGTGATTATACTTTGGAAGCAGAATTATGGTATTATAATCCTAACGCTGGAGTTGGAGCAACGTTTTTCTCTCAATACCCAAACACTGACGCTTACTATGCTTTAATAACGGAAAGTAATAACAGGGTTCCAAGGATTGTTGTTAGAAATAATGGCGAAACAACTGATTTAAGTTGTAGTGGAACAACAAGCTATACTACCAGCACTGACGATGGATTCCTGATAAAAGTAGAAGTAAAGGACGAAGCAGGCAGTACAGTAATTAAAGCAAAAGTCTGGAATGATTCAGCTGACGAGCCAGAAACATGGGAAATAACCTGCAGTGATTCATCAAGCAACAGGTTGACTACAGGAACCATTGGAACTTGGGTTGACGGAAGCGACAGAATGGGAATAGATGACATTACAGTAACCTTTGATGGAAGTGAAGAAGGCACTCCAAGCGAGTATGCTTCAACTGGAATAATTACTTCACCAGTGTTTAATACTTCAGAATTCTTGAATGCTAGCTGGCAGGAACTAGATTGGATTGAAACATTACCTTCTGGAACAAGTGTTAGTTTTGAAGTCAGAGGTTCTAACAATATATTCCAACAAGAAGGAGCAGCATCACCTTGGATTACAGTTTCAGGAAAACCAGTAACTGACATACCGTTACCAACAAACATTAACTACCGAGAAGTAACTTACATTCAATGGCGTGCAATACTTTCAACAGACAACACTGAAATAACTCCAGAGTTAAGTAGTATAACAGCAACTTTTGACTCTGAAATTTATTGTGATGATGTTGGAGGAAGTTGTTTAGAATCCTGCAGTAACTTATTTGATTGTTCAGCTTATAGTTCAGCAGTCTGTACAACCGGAGTTTGTTGTACTGGAACCTGCAGTATTGAACAACCACCCCCAAGCCCACCACAACAACCACCTCCAGGAGAAATACCTCCAACTTGCGGCAACGGAATAATTGATTCAGGAGAAAATTGCAGTAATTGTCCAACAGATTATAGTTGCAGTGGAAATACTGCTTGCTGTAATACTTCCTGTGAAACATTAGAATGTTTAACTGACAGCGACTGTGAAGATTACAGACTAGAAACAATCGACGTCTGCCAAAACAAAGGAACATGCAATGCAACCTGCACTAACACAACAATTAACACAACTCCAGTCATACAATTACCTGAAGAAATAACAACAAACACCCCAAGAGTAGAAACACCAATAACAACACTAACAGACTTCATTAACATGATACTAGAAGTGATAACAAGAATTTTTACTTTCAGGCCATTGTAAAAAATAGTTGGGCTTTAAAGCCCTTCTCTTTCTTTTTTACTCTAGTTCAGCTAAATTTTTCAATATTTCGTGAATTGGAGTTTTAGTTACAATTAAAGGAATTTTTTCCGTGCGAGCAATCTTTACTGCAACAGGATCAACAACACCTTTTACTCCATGCAAAACAACAATTGAAGGTTTCATGTCAGTTGAAAACCTGCTGATTTTTACTGCAATCATTGGAGATCTTCCAGATTCAACTGACTCAAAAATTAAAGCACGCTTTGGAGTCAACCCAAAAAGTTTCAAATACTCATGAACCGGAACATCAATAATTACTTTCAAAGAATCAATTAAAGTATAACCATAAATTTGAACTGACTTTAAAAGAGCAGAATTAGCAACTACTTGCCCAGAAATTTTTTGCATGAATTCCATTCCAGTAATTGCTGAAGAAAACTCGTGAACATTAAAAACATCACTTACCGGCGTTAAATCTTTTTCAAGTTTTTTCAAGATATGCCCGCCACGCTTTTTATCAATTTCAATTAAAGAACTAACAAGCCTGTTAACAACAGTAATTCCAGGAGACTTTCTTCTTCCACCCTCATAATCAGAAATAGTGGAACTAGAAACCTTCAAATATTCAGCTAACTCTGTTTGACTAATTTCAAAAATTTCACGCCATTTTTTCATACTGCCGCCAGGGTTCTTTGATAAAGCTATTTCTCCAGCCATGTTAACAGCAAGCTTATCCATAAAAATCAACAGAATTAAACAACAAAACCTTTTTAAATGATTAGCGAAGTTGATTACGACAATGTTAAGTGACTGTGGTAAGCAGGCCGGGCGGGAATCGAACCCGCAACCTACAGCTTAGGAGGCTGTTGCCATATCCATTAGGCCACCGGCCTTTCAAACACACTTAATACAAAACACAATACAAAGTATTTTTTAGATTAGAAGCAGTTTTAAAACCATGCCTGAAACAATTGGAATTGAAAGGTTATCGTTTACTGGAAGAAATTCTGCCAGCATTCCAGTGAATGCCACAAGAAAAGCAATGTTTGGCGGAAAAAGTATTGACAAAAAAATAAAGGCAGCAACAATCCCGGCAACCGAGCCTTCAAGAGTCCTGTTGTTTAAAAGCCTGTGTTTTCCGATGGTTAAGCCAACAATTGTTGCAACCGAATCACCAAAAACTACAACTATTAGTGCTCCAAGAACAATTAACTGGTTTTGAAAAACTAAAAGCAAAACTATTAAACCTAGAAAAAACATGAAGCTTCCTTGTCCAGGAATAAATCGCTCATGTTTTCTTTCAACTGTTTCAACTAGATAAGAGAAGAACGGAATAAGAATTCTTTTTTTTATCATGAAAGAAAAAATTAATCCAATTCCAAGCAATAATAAAACCAGAAAAAATAACTGGGTTACTGAAAGAATTGGAACTAAGAAAATAAAACAAGAACCTAAAGCCAAGTGAATGAACTGCCTTTTAATTTCTTTTAACATGCATTAAAAGTAATTCAATGGGTTTTTTAATTGTTTTGCATTAAAATTAATTAAAGTGTTTTTTTATGGCTCACAAACTTTACCTTGAAACCTTGAATCGATTTAAAAGAATTGGTGACAGTGAAAAAATTCGTTTTCTTGAAAGCTTGGACAAGAAAATTCTTCCAAGCCAGAAAAACAAGATAGTTGAAAACGATAAAAGTATTACAAGAGAACTGTTTTTGCCGTCATGGGTTTCATGGGAATTAATTCGTTCTTGGGCTGTAAAAGACTTAAAGCAAAACACATGCGTTTTTTGTAACCAATTATTTGAAGACTTAAAAGAATTTAAAGGCAAGAGCATCTGCTCTTACTGTTTGCAGGAATTAGTGTCAGGACTTAATGCAAGCAGGCCAGAGGATGAAGAAATTTGAAATAATTTTAACAGTAATTTTTGTCATAATTTTTTCCTTTAACGTTAGTAGTGTAAGGTTTCAGGAAAACTTTTTAGACGAAAACAACTTAAAAGTAAATGATTGTTTACTTGAAAGCGAGCAAGAAAAGTTAAGATTGCAAGGATACTTTGAAGACACTCTTGTAATAAGTATTAACCCAGTGGAAGACATTAGCAGCTTCTGCGACCACGAAGATAACAGTGACATAGATGACCTGCCCTTCTGTTATTTTAACAGGTTAAGCCAGTCATTCACAGTTCACAATACAGGTACACTGGATAAAATATCCTTAAAGTTCAAAAACGAATATGAAGGAAGTTACTCTGACGTTCAAATCAGTTTGTGGGAAAAAAACGTTATAGACAAAAAAAAATTAGGCGACATAAACATTCACGACAGCCAAATAGGACACTATAACTGGCTGGACATTGAATTCCCAAACGAAATAGTTTTAGAAAAAAACCAGTTTTACAGTATTTTCTTTCACACTATAGCAGACCGAGAACACTTAAAAAGAGTTGAATACAGAGCAAACTATGGCGAACAATATTATAATGAAGGCGAATTACTGCAATACGACTTGCGTGGAAAAATCAGTGGTTTTTGGGGAGAAAACAGGCTAGTTCCGTTCAGGGTTTACTTTAAAAAAGGATTCCAGAAAGAATGCCAAGTAATATCAAAAGAAATCAACAAACTAGGCTTTGAAATTGAAAGTGCAAGACTTGACGTTAACCACTCACCAAACAATCAGGAAATAAATTATTTTTTAAGTTCAAATAATGGAGTAACATGGAAACCAGTAAACTTAAAAGAAACAATTTATTTTGAATCAGGCCATAATTTAAAATGGCGTGCAGTACTAGAAACCAAAGACACTAATTTTACGCCAGCAATTGAAACCATTACAATTGACTACAATTACATGGAAGTACCAGAAATACTAGTCAATAAACCAGTTGAGTGGGAAATTCTTTCTAAAGCAAAAAACAATTCAATGATTGACTTTAACTTAAAAGACTACTTTAATAATGCAATTAATTTAGACATTAATTACTTTGACTACAATAACTTGACAACCAAAATTGTAGTCAATGACTTAAACTTGTTTGACAAGAATTACTGCCCAGAGTTTGACGGAAACTATCAAAAAGAATTCAACTGCATTGTTGACTGGAACACTGAAAACTTGAATGGTTATTACAGAATCGACTTAAATGCTGACAACAGCAAACACTCAATAAGGATTGACAAAAACGTTTTAATTGACAACAATAAACCAATATTATGGATTATTGAACCAGAAAACAACCAAGTTTTTGAAGATAACAATATTTTGATAGAATTTAAAGGCACAGACAACAATTTAAGCGGAGTAAAAGAATTTTTCTTTAAATTAAATGACGAAAACTGGTTTTCTGTTGGATTAAATGAAAGTTATAACTTAAACTTAGATTTTGGTGAACACACAGTTAAAGTAAAAGCAATTGATAATGCTTTAAATGAGAGCGAGGCTGCCATAGTAAACTTTAGTGTAAGGCAGCCAGAAAACGAGGAAAACGAAGAAGAAGAAAACAGCGAAAATGGGAGCAATAACGGAAGTGGAGGAAGCGGCGGGAGCGGAGGAGGGGGCGAGGGAGGAGGAAGTGGAGGAAGCGGAAGTTCTAATAATTCCAACAACAATAAACTAAAAGAAAATGACCAGAATTACGATGAGTTTGGTGACACTTTAAACTTTATTCAAACAAAAAACCTTTTGAATACAGTTAAAAGTAAAGCACTTAACTTAAAACAAAGAATACTGGAACTACAGGACTTCCTGTTTGATTTTGAAAAAGAAAAAAGAGTTATTGAAAGAATTCAAAAGGAATTTAACTTAAACCAGTCAATAGAGAACTCGTTAAAATCATTGTCAGAATTAACTGAACTTGAAGAAATGATTCCAGAAATAATTGTTTTAAGAGAATTCCAAACAGAAAACCGCAAAGTAACTGTGATTTCTCTTGACAACAAAAAACATTCAATTGTAAGAGTTGAAAACACCTGCGACTGCAACATAACAGAAACTTTTTCGAACCTGCAATTAAAGGAAATAACAACAGAAAATAAGTTCTTAGTTTTAACACTTGAACCCTTAGAAATAAAGTGGCTGAAAAACCAAGAAATTAAGTACCGTGTGGCAAAAGAATTAAATGAAACTGTTTTTGTTTCAATTAACTATGAAAACGTAATCTCTGACATCGAAAAAAGTAAAGAAACCACTGAAGGCAAACAAGAAGTTAAGCCAACAGGACTGCTTTTTCTTTCCGGACAACAGTATGCTGGCTTTATTGTTCTTATTATTATAATAACAACAATTTTTGTCATAATTAAAAGAGTTAAAGCAAGAAAAAGGTTTTACTGAAAGTTAAGCAAATCTTACTTTTTCTGGAACTCTAAGCGTTATTGTCAGTGAGCCGTCTGCTTCACCTTCAAGTAAAACTCCTGAAACTGAATGAATTATATCTTTTTCAAGGCAGACATTAACGTTGCCAACCAGTTTTGATTTATCTAAAGTAAAGTCTCCGAAAGCAGTTTTAACACTAAGAGATTCCAAATAATGCCTTATTCTGTGCCTTCCAGAAACAAACATGCCAAGCTTGGCACTTCTAATTCTGCCTTGAATTGACTGCAGTAAAGCACGCCCAACTTCATGTTCTTTTAAAGCACTTTCAAGAGAAGGAACAATTTTTTCCCCATCCTCTAATTCAATGACTAAATTTTTTTGTTTTAATCCAACCATTCTCCCACCCAAAAAATAATAGTAAAAACACTTTTTAATCTGATTGTTTGCGTTTTCTGAAGAAAATGACTGGAAAACCAAAAGAATTCTGCAAAATTATTCAAATTTATTAAAAAACCATGGAGAAAAAAAAA
>JBDRCV010000009.1:0-13402 GCA_043821385.1 archaeon
AATACAGTAGTCTTCTTGATAACATTTTTTTGGTATTTCTCCGGTTCCAAAGTTATAATAATCATCTTCAGCGTACATTAGTTCTTCATCGCTTGGTGTTTGGCTTAATTCAGTGTCTTTTGGGTCAGAGTAGTATGCCGGCCCTTTTTTGCCGTTGGCTTTAAAGTATAGTATTAGTTCTTCTTTTTCTGCAGTACTTTCAATTTTCAAGTCTGCTGTAATAGTGTATTCTCCTTGTTCTGGGTAATCAAATTCCAATACAACTAGTTTTGCTTCTCCGCTTGTAACACTGTTTAAAGTGTCGTTATAGTTGTCTGAAAACTTTGCATACTTATAGTTTGCTGTGGGAGTAATGCCTTCAACTGTAACATTGTTTAAGCTTAAAACATCATCAATAACGTTTACTTCTTCTCCTGCTCTCAAGTAAACTTGGTACTTGTCCATTACTAGCGGGCTGCCTACACTTAAATTCCATTTAACTTTGTATGTTTGGCCTGGAATAATGTCGTCTGGGTTAGTTAACTGAATGTCTTCAGAGTCATAGATTGCAGGACTTGAAATCATTTCTTGTAAGTCTGATGGAGCGTGGAAAACTTTGAATTCTGCTAAAGCATACCAGACGTCTTGTTCTACTGCATTAACTGGCAGGCTGTTGTCTGCTGGAGTTACATAGTAATTGCTTGCTTTTTTGCTCCAAGAGTGAAAGTAAAAGTAGTATGGTTCGTCTGGTGAAGCAGTGTTTTTGACTCTTACTGTAACCATTACAATTTTGCTTCCTGGAGTACCGTCAAACTTTATGTTAGCCCATTTGCCGTTGCTTGAAGTAATGCTTGCCTTGTCGTCATTATAGTTTCCAGTAAACTTTGAGT
This sequence comes from archaeon, assembly GCA_043821385.1. GTDB lineage: Archaea > Iainarchaeota > Iainarchaeia > Iainarchaeales > JBDRCV01 > JBDRCV01. The sequence continues at coordinate 870 of JBDRCV010000009.1, forward strand.
ACATTCTGGTGTCAGGGTTTAGTGGAGCGTTAATGCCTTCAATTAACATTATGTCTTGTTCTGCTGTAGCTTGCACTCCAAACCTTGTTTGTAAGGCTGTCTCACTTAAACTTTGACTACTACTTTCGATTCTGTAAAAAGCGTAATATTTTTGTCCTGGTAAAGGGTTTGTGGTTTCGTTTCTTTTTTCTCTGTCAGAATATAATCCTATAAACTCCATGCCTGGTTCAATGGTTTCAAGCTTGTTTTTAAGTTTTATTGTTAACCCGTAATCTTGGTCTTTGATGACTTGAATTGGTTGTGTAAAGTAGTTAGCGTAATTAGTGTTTCTTGGAATTATTTTAACAAAAACTTTTTGGTCTGCTCTGAAAGTTTTTTCAAGAAATCCTTCTGCGTCAGTTGTATCAGAACCAATTTTTGTTCCACTATTATCATAAAATTCAGTGTCTGAAATTACTTTTTCTCCAAACTCGTTTTCAACAGTCAAGTTTATTTTTCCGTAACCGATTTCAACCATTACTTCAATTTCAGTTACTGTTCCAATTGTTATCTCGAATTCTTCTGAAACAGCTTCGGCGGGATATTTTTCTGCTTTAACAAAATAAGTGCCTTCTTTTACTCCCTTAAATTCAGTGTTGCCATAAACGTCGGTTGTTTGGGGTATTAATCTTTCATCAATAAAACCTGTTTTAGCATTATAAATTACTAGTCTTGCATTGCTAACGTTATTGTCTTCGTCGTCAATTACGTGGACTTTCAGGTTACCTGAAGTTGCAAAATCAATTTTTTCAAGATAAAAATTAATTTCGTTGTTTTCATAGTCTGCTGAAACTTTTTCACCATAATACTCTGGATTGGTTGCAACAAGGTAATAATTTAAGTCTTTGTCAATTCTGAACTTTACTTCAGTTAAACCATTAGAGCCTTTTTGTGAAATAGTTTCATTTAAGTCATTCAATAACTTTACTGTTGTGTTATCAAGCCATTGTAAGGTTGTTTTATCTAAAACTTTTACTATAACAAAATAGTTTTCGTCTTCTCCAAGGTCTTCTGGTTTGTCAAGCTTTAACTCTAATTCAATTAAGTCATCAGGTTTTAAGGTTATGGTTTCGCTTTTGTTTGAATAATAAGCGTCGTTCACTACATCTGAAACTGTAACATAATAATTGCCTGGCAATACACTTGAAAACTTTGCTTCTCCTCCAACACTATACTTAACGCTGACATAGTTTACTGGGTCGTTTTCATTAAATAACAAGACTTGCATGTTGTCAAGCAATTTATTGTTAGCGTTGTCTAAAACTTTTACTTTGATTGTTCCGCCAATCTCGTTACCAATTTCTTCTGGAGTCAAGGTTACAATGGTTTCAGAGTCATCTAACCTGAAAGAAATTAAGTCCTTAAAGTTGTCTGCGTTAGCGTTAACAATTAATCCATTACAGCCTTCGGGAATTTCAACTTTTAGTTCACCGTTAGTTACTATCGCCTTATCAGGAACTGGACTAATGGCTGGGTTAACGCAAGTTAAGTCAACTGTAATTCTGTCTTTTGACAACAGTAAACTGTTTGGGTCTGCAAACCTTAAAGTTTTTGAAAACGAACCGCTTGAAACAGGTAAAGTTAGAATATATTCTAGTTGTGAAGCGTCAATTAATTGGCTTATACTTAAGTAATCTTTTTTGCTGATTGTTAGGTTAACTGACTCACTGTCATTAAATCTTATTTTAGTAATTCCTTCACTGTTAGTTGTTTTAATGTCGCTTGTGCTGTCAGCAAAATAAACTTCAACGCTTGCCTCATTTACTGGCAGTCCTTTAACGTCAACTATTTTTACTGTGACTTCAACTTCTTGTCCGATAGAAACTACTGGAGTTATTGGTGCAGCAAACAAAAAGTAAACAACTAAACCAATTAAAATTATTACGACTAGAATTAATAGTTTTGGCAGCATTGGATTCTTTTCTTCTAAAGAATAATAAACGTCTTTTAAATTATCAGTAAAGCTCACTAAAACCACTCTAATTAATAACATTTATTCATTTATAAATGTTACTTTTAATTTTTGCCAGGGGGGTATTTTGGGGGTTTGTTATTGCCTGTTTCAGCACAGCCAATTGCATTGCCTGAAAGGTTTTCCCATGACTGGTTTTCACCGTAAACGTTGTTTGGATTCCACCAAAAGTTTATTGACGCTGAATCACCACTAACACAAATTTCTTGGTTTAAAACTTTGTTAAAGATTTCTTCAACAGAGTTAATTGTTTTGCTTGGAACCTCTAAAGAAATGTTCTTGCTTCCAGTAGCACTGTTTGTTTTAAATAGTTTAGCGTGATCGTTTTCTGAAATTAATTCCAGTTGTCTTGTTCCAGCTTCTTGTGGTGTATAGAAAATGGTTTTCAAGTAAACTGAACCGTTTTCACTTAAATTGTTTGAACACCAGTCTAAACCATAAGCAACACTTTCCTGTACTCCCATTGCCGGCGCACAATTAGAACTTAAAGCTTGAACGTCAACTTGTGAACTGAATGCTTCCAGCATTGGTAGTCCGGAAAAGTCTAAGCATTGTGGAAACAAGGCAGTCCATTTAGTTAACCATTGACCTGAAGTTTCAGGAGAATTATCTACACTTAAAACATAGAAAGCGTAAGCGTTATCTTGAGCGTTTACTACTTCTAAAACAACTGGTGTTGCAAATGAAGGAGAATAATACATTTTAGAGTTAGTTTGTCCTTCAACTCTTAAAACTTTGCCTCTGTTAAAAGTGTTTAACTGGTCAAAGTCTTTTAAGTAAGTTGAATCCAAGAAATTGTTTGGGTTTGATGAAGGCTGGCCAGTAGTTGTAACTTGGTTGTCTTTTCCTGCATCACTTACAACTATTTTGTCTCCAGTGTACTCTAAACCATAACCTTGTCTTGAGTCATCAACTTCAATTAATCCAACAGAACCATCGAATGGTAAGTAATAGAATGGATTGTTTGGCACTGGATTATTTAGTTTGTTGAGTACAATGCTTACTGTTGTTCTTGGTTTTAAGTCAGAGTCAAATAAACTCCATTCATCTCCAAAATCAATGTTAAATTCTGCTCCATAAACTCCTGGAGTGCTTAAAGAAAACATGTTGGTTTCAACGTAACCATATTTTGACTTAAAGTTTAATCTATCAGTATCACTATAATATTCCCATAATCCTTTGCCAAAGAATGCTTCTTCTCCCAAATACCATGTTGGAGTGTCAGCAAAAGAATAATTTCTCCAGTAATTATCTGCGTCTACTTGTAAGTCTTGACTGTAACCGTCTTTCATTAGTAAAGCATTAAAGTTAACTAGTTCAAGTAACTCTGTTTCACTAAAAGTTTTTCCGTCAATTATAACTGAACTAATATTGCTTGACCTTAACCAGTCTCCTAAATGCGTTGAATCTTTTGGTGTAACGCATTCTCCGCCAGTATCGCCTGTAAACTGGAACCATGAACTAATGTTGTCGTTGTCAGGGTTTTCTTCAATTCCAATAACTTCTCTTCCAGTAATGTTAACGTCACTTACAAAATACCCTTCGCCTAGTCCAGTGAAAGTTTGAGTTAAAGTTTCAATTGTTGCATCAATGTTTGGTTCAGGTAATCCTTTATTGCTTGAAGGCCTGCCTTTAATTGTTATGGTTTGGCTTTTAGTTTGAGTTGTTGGCCCAGTTATAGTAAACTTTATTGTCATGGTTTCGTCTTCTGTTGTCCTGTTATAAATTTCTGTTATTAGTTTAATGCTTGTATTTGATTCTTTTTCTGTTGCAAGATAACCTATTCCTATATCATTTTGTGGAATGCTTTGACTTACTGCTTCACCGCTTGCAAAGTCTTGAGGGCACACTAACTGTGAACCATAATTTTTTAAGAATTCATCCAAGTAATGCAGTCTAGTTAAAGCCATCATGCTGAATTGTACTGCGTCACAATAAAATCCTTCCTCGTTATCAGTGCATGAATCAAAACCAATTTCTTTGTCAGTCCACTTCCAAGCAAACTTTACTTTAGGTAAAGCGTTTGCTCCAGTTTTTCCTATTTCTCCTGCATCACTTAAACAATCAATTCCCTGATCAATTAATCCTTGATTTTGGTCTTCTTCTAACCCTGCATTAAACTGTAAGTGGAATTTTTGCCTGTAATCATTAGTTCCGTCATCAAGCGTTTTCTCTAAATCCTTTATTTTTTCATTATACTTTGATTCTGTTATGCCTTCCCAGTTAATAAAACCAAAAAAGTCCTGTAACCCAGTCTGTACTTTTTGAGTGAGAGTTTCTAGGTACTTGTGTTGTTTTGAGTTAACAATAAACGTTCTAAACACTGTGTCTTCTACTGGTTCATGACTGTCGGAAATAGTTCCTTTGTTTAAGTAAGCTATTCCTCTGGTTTCTGGAGTCATTTGAATTCCTGGCATGGTTTGTTCAAAAGTTTCTCTTGCTAACACTGTTGTAATTCCTCCCCTGTCAGGAATCTGTAAGTTTGTTTCTTCTGGCGGAGGAAATTCTTCTAAAGTAGTAGTTTCATCTGTTAGTCTTACAGTTGAATCCTCACCTGCATCATTTAATTCCTCTAAATTAATGTCTGTAAAATCATCAAACTTTAATGTCTCGCTTTTGTCTCCAGTAGTCATATATTTAGTAACTCCTGCAATTAATCCTCCGCCAATGACAGTAACCCATGGATTTGAACCAAGAACCGTGCCAACAATATCTTTTGCTAACCCCATAATTCCTCCGCCAAGCGACTTACTGCTGCCAAGACTTAAACCACTAAACAATGAACTCCATGTAGAAAAGCCTGTTGGGGTTGAATAATTTTCTGCTGAACTAAACCTTGGGAGTTTACATTTGAATTGTAGTTTGTCTCCTGGCTGCATGCCTTTTACAACATTTGGTCTAACTGAAATTAATGGTTTCCATTCACCGTTATTCCAAATCATGGTTCGAGGGTGTCCTTCAACATCATTACCAGTAACATAATTAACAAATTCATTTACATTTTCAGGAGTAATGTCTTGTCCTGCGCAGGCTTTCTCATATGCTTGAGAAATACTTATTGTGACAGTTACTGGATCAGAAAAGCCTGTGAGAAGTGTTATTGATTCTGGGTCTTCTTCTTTTACCGTGCTGTCCTCATTAGTATTATCCCCTCCATTGTCTGAATCACTGCCATCACCATTGCCTTTGTCGCCACTGGTACCATCAGATTTTTCATCTGGTTTGTTATCACCATTACCTTTGTCACCAGTGTCTGCTCCAGGTTCTTCGTCTGATTGTGTTTTTGTTTCATCTTCTTTGTCTTTGCCTGATGTTAGCAAGGATATTATTCCTGTGCCTGCTGATGCTAGTAATCCAGTTGTTACTGCGTCCCAGAACCTGTTAGCAGTTTTCTTTGTAATCTTTACAGTATGTGGTTTTGTTGGACAATTATTCACAATATCTGTCGTATCAAAACCTGTTTTAATGGTTTCACTTAAGTCTCCTTCCAAGGTTTTTGGGTCAAATGGATAAGTAATGGTTTCTCTTAACCTTAAGTCGGAATCGTTAAACACTTCAAATTCGTAACGGTTTAATTTCAAGCAACCAATTGGGTTAATGATTATTCCTATTTCTCCAACTTTTTTATAGCTTCTGTCGTTAAAGCTTTTAGCTGTTAATACTGCTTGATATCTTCCAGGAATTGCGTCTCCAGCGTTAACTGTTATTGTATCGCTTGAACTATTTGCTGGTACAGAAAATTCTTCGTCAACTATTGTTAAGCCTGCGCAATCACTGCATTCAATTTTAAAGTTGGTTAACCCACCGCATTCAAAAGTGTTAACTGTGAATGAATCTTTTTCGTGTTCAAGCATTTCTATTTCTTTTTTGCTTAAGTCAATGCATTCATCTAATGACACTATATGAATTATTGATTCTATTGCGTGAGTTAATTCTTGTTCGCCAGTGTTAGTTATATTAATTCCTTTTAATTCAATGCTTGCTGTCGCGTCTCCAACAATTCTTCCGGTTGGAGTAAAACTTATTATTGCAGTGTAAGTTTGTTCTGCTTCAGCTAGATCAATTACTTTTTTAAAGTACCCTGGCCTTAAAATGGTTTTTCTTCCGTCAATGCTTAAAGCGAATTCTCCTACATTGTTTGAATTCCAGTTAACTTTTGCTTCCATTCCTCCAACCAAGTCAATTGGGTTAGAGTTTATAACGCAATTATTTTGGATTGTAAAACTAGTTGAAACTTCTTTGCCTTCAGTTGTTGCTTCCCAAGCACTAATGCTTGCACTCAAGCAGTCTTGCTCATCCACTTCTCCGCCTAAACCAATGGTCATTCTTAATGGTAATTCTAGGTTCCATGTTCCTGTTAAACCAGTTAAAGTTAAATTAATCTTGCCAGTTAAATCAGTTGTTTGTTCTATTAGTTTTCCTTCTTCTGTTAAAGCGGCTTGCCATGAAAAGTTTTCAACTTCGTTTGCTGGAATTAGTTTTCCTTCAAACGAACTTTGTAAGTATTCTTCCATTCTTTCCTTGCTAATCAAGTTCTGGAAGTCTCCTGAAACACTTACTTTGCTTAAAGTTAAATCAAATGCAGTTAAGTTTGTTATCGTGAAACTTGTAGTGTCTTGTGGTTGAGTTGTTGGGTTTAAAGTTAAGCCTAGTTGTTCTGGACTTAGTTTTGCTATCGTGTCATCAAAGTTAATGATTACTTCTGCAGTGTTATACTGTGGTTTTTCTGCTTTAACTGTTAAACTTGTTCCAGGACTATAGCCTGGAGCTGGAATAGTTAAGTGTGTTTCTCCTGTAACGTTAGTGTCACTTGAATACAACACAGTGTCATAATTATCCAAAACCTTCAAATCAACGTCGTTTAATCCAAGGTTTTCTGCAGTATCAACTACTTTAATGTATAAAACGTTATTGATTCCTGTTGTCAGTGTTGTTGGTTCAACTGTTAAACTTAAATTGTTTGTTGACTCTACTTCAATTATTATTTCTTTTTCAAATACAATCATTTGGTCTGATACAATTAATACTCTGATTATTTTGGTTCCGCTTCTGTCTGAAGTACTAAAGTTTACTGTTCCGTTAATGCTTTTGCCTGCACTATAGTTTCCTAAGTCAATGGTTTCTCCTTTTGCTGGAATCCTGTCTTGTGGTAACGGACTTCCAGTAATTTGTTCTCCGTCAGCATTAACTATAGTGTAGTCAGTAAACCTTGTTCCTTGGTCAGTGTTAATTATTCTTATTTCAGAGTTATCGTGAACGCTTTCAAGACTATTGTTTGTTATAGTAAAATTCCAGGTATAATTGCTGAACGTTTTAGCGTTATAAGTTTCTGAAACGTTTTCTCTTAAGTTTTCTTCTAAATCCAGTATGGTTGAATTAAAGCAGAACTCGTCACTGCAAAGTGTTTCAAATCCTACTTCTTTGACTTCAGAGTAAGTTTCATCATATAATTCAAAACCATTAATTGTTAGGTTGTCTGTTGGTTCTCTGTCTCTCGTGCTTCCTTTAATTCCCCAAGCACGATAATAAATTGGTAAAGCTGTTCCAAAAGTTGCTTGGTCTTTAATTTTTATTTTAGCGCTAACTTCAAACGTGCCATTAGCAGGATTATTCCATGCAGTGTTAACCCATTTAAAGTCTCCTTTAGTTAAACTAGCTAAATCGTTGTCTAGTTCTTTTTGTGTTGGCTCACTTCCCTCGTTTTCTTTTGTATAACGAGTGTATTGTTTTACTTCTTGTCTGTCAGCGTTTAAAGCAGTAATTTCTTTAAAGTAAATGAAATCGTTTTCCATTAAATTGTATGTTCCAACTCTTAAATGTAATCCGACTTTGTCATAGTCTTTGGTTTCAGGAATCTGTAAGTAAAATTTTGCGTCATATTCTTGGCCTGGAACAATGTTTCCTTTTACTAGTTCATCGTCTTTGTATAACCCGTTAAAGGTTGCTTTAACTATTCCACTAACTAAAGGGTATTGTAAGTTAACATCAATTGTTTTTACAGTGTTTCCTGCAACTGTTACAGGCAAGCTGACAAAATCTGAAAACCCTTCTTTTTCTGCTTTAACAAAAACTTGGTTTCCTGCATCCAAACTCAAGTCAAACAAACCATTACCGTCAGTCAAGTATGGCCCGTAAACAATGTCTCCTAAACCAGTTACTTCAGTGAAAGTTAGTTCAGTGAAAGGCACTGGCTCGTTTTCAGGGTCAGTAACTTTAACTCTGACAATTCCTTGAGGAATGTTCATGACAACATTGATTACTGTTTCTTCTTCACTTCTATGGTTAAAGTAAACTGTGTCGCTTCTGCCTGAAAAAATTCCTTTCATTGCAAAAGCACTATAGTTTCCTGAAACAATTCCTTTAAAGATTGTCTCACCGTTCAAGTCAGTTACTTGTTGTGGGTAATCAGCTAAAAAACCAGTGTCTTCGTCATATAATTTAATTATTGCTCTTTCAACTGGTTCGTTTAAAGCGTTAACTACTTTAACTTTTAATTCTCCTGCATTAACTCCTGGAACGTAATGGTCTAACTGCATTAACAGTGGTAAGTCATCTTGGTTTGCTGTAGGGGTTACAACCAGGCTTTGCAGTAAGTAGTCTGGGTGGCTTGCAATAATCCTGTAATTTCCTGTTAAGTTAAGCACGCTGAAAGTTACTATTCCTTCGTTTGTAATGCTGGTTGATTGTGTTGCTAGCTCGCTTTCTCCTTCTTTTAATATAACGCTTGCATCATAAATAATGCTTTGGTCTTTAGAGCTAACTATTTTTACTTTAACCCATCCAGCAATGTCTTGGCTTAAGTCAATTGTAACGCTTGCTGTTCCGCCTGCAACTAGTGTAACGTTTTTTTCTGCTGGCCCGTACTCGTTTAACGGGTCAAAGGCTCTTACAACATAATCGCCTGCTGGAACGTTTGAAAACACGCCTACTCCGTCAGCAACAGTTATTGAGTCAATTGGTCCTAATTCTCCTGCAGTGTAAAGAGTTAGTTTAATGCTTGCGTTAACTGGTTGGTTGTTGTAAATTACGTCAACGTAAATCGTGCCGTAATCGTCAGTGTAATCTAATTGTGTTAAGTAAATTAAGTCACCGTCACTTATTGGGTAACTGTAAACTGTTGAGTAACCAGTTGCACTAATTGAAATTGATAAAGTGCCACAGTTGTTTGGTTCACTGTAACTTACTGTTCCGTCATAAACTATCATGCTGGCTGGTGCAACGCTTCCAGTAGAACAACTAAAGTCTATTTGTGCCGGCACATTTAATTGTTGTCCTGTAGTGTTATCAATTAAGGTAATGGTTTTGCTTGGACCAAAAACCACGTCATCTGGTATAAGTCTTAAAGTAAAAGTTTCTGTTGCGTTAACAATATCAAAACTTTCACTGAAAGCTTTATATCCTGCTTGCTGTACTTCAAAAGTTATGGTGTCGCCTGTTAAAGCATTAAGTCCAGTTATTTCTCCGTTGGAATTAGTTGTCTTAAAGTCTGTGGTGTCATCCATGTAAATTACTTTAACTGTTACACTGGTTAACGCACTGCTAGTGCCAGAATCTATTACTTTAACTGTAATTACTGCTTCTTGTCCTGCTGGAGTTAGTAAGGGTAAGCCTAAACCAAAAACGCTGACTAAAACAATTACTATTAATGCTAATATAATTAAGATAAATAAAATGAATGAGGGAATGATTTTGTCTATTGGGTCAATTATTTTGTAAACTGGAATGCCTTTACTGTCTATTCCGTCCATTAACTTGTACCATTTTTCTTCCATTCCATAATAAAAATCTTTTAACAATTCTTGCACCTTTTTTAGAACTCTTGTTTTTTAATTTAAAACTTTTAATAATAATTCTTTTATTCTAATATAAAACTTTGTTTTAGCTTGAATCATAAAGAGAACACTTTAAGTTGTTTTCAATGTCTTGTAACCATTTAGCTTTAACACTAGTGTCTTTGTTTATTTGTTCAAAGACTGTGTCTGGATTCCACCAGAATTTTGCTTCTGCGGCTGTAATGTCAAAACATATGTCGTTGTCTTTAATTTTTTGCATTAATTCTCTTACTCCGTCTAACTTTTGATAGTTTTCTTTTGTCCCTGACTCGCTTAAAATAATGATTTGGTCTTTGCCTGGTTTTGTTGCCAGAGTGTAATTGTCTGCTGTCCCGCTTTTAGGGTATGGCTGGCTGACAATTAATTGTCCTTTGTCATCCATGTTGCTTGGCCTGATACTAAACTTTTGGTCTTGGTTTGTAAAGAAAATTGTTTTCAAAAAACTAGTGTTTGCTGCCGCGTTCTCAATCTTGAATCCTCTTCTTTCACCTGAAATTTCTTTATCAAATTCTATTCTTGAAAAGTGTGGCCCGCAAACGTTTAACCATGGCTGGCTGTCGCTTGCTTCTCTTGCAACTTCGTCTCCTTTTTCTTCCAGTATTCCGTAATATGCTTCTAGTTTTCCGCCAGTATTCTTTATCCCCATCCAGACTGGTGTAGCGTAAATTTTTGCGTACTCAATAATGTTTGAAATTTTTAAAACTATTCCATCTGACTTAAGCTTAAAGTCAGTTAAAGTTTTTCCTTCAGCTGAATCATAGTTTCCAATTCCAGTAGGAAACACTGGAGCTTTTCTTTCTAAAGCTATTGCCCCAGTTTTTGAAACCCCGTTAAATGGTTGTTCTAACAAGATACTGTTAAACTCGCTTTCAGCTGTTTTCTTTAAGTTTAAAGCAAACTCTGAACCAGTTCCAGTTGCTTTAGTTATTACAAAGTCCCAGTTTGCAGTGTAAGTTCCTGGTGTAAGTGAAGTCAAGTTTACGTTGACTTCCGGATCTTTAAATTCGCCATCAGAATAAATTCTTCCTTCGCCTTTAACAAAACTTAAACTCTTGCTTTTCATCAAGTAACTTTCAAAGTCTAACCATGACTCATCAAACTCTATTTCATCGTCTCCTTCAAGTTTTCCTTGCCGCAATTCATCATCAAACTCTGAGTCAAATGCTATTGCTAGCTTGAATTCTGCGTAAGTGTAAATTTTTTGCAGTAAGTTTGCATTAACAACAATTTGACTACTGTTAACTCCAGTAATAGAGCAAGCAGTGTTTTTTTTGTCAGTTGTAATACAGTCAACCAATTCGTCGTGTATTGGCTTGTAGTCTTTTGCTAACCAGATAAAGAAGTCTGCGTCATTTACGTTTTCTGTTTTAGTTAAGTTATTCTTGTAAGCTTTTAATCCTAAACCATTAACCAAAGAGTCATTTAATCCTAGTGTTGAAGCTTTAGCGTCAAGTTCTATAATTATTCTTTTTAATTTTATTGGGCTTTTTGTTCCTAGTTCTGTTAAAACTACTTTAAAGTTGTTTACAACTGCAGTGTCTCCTAAACCTCCTGCAGTTATTTGGTCTAAGTAAGTTTTAGCGTTATCTGTTAAATCTTTTTTCAAGTCAGCTATTCTTGTCTCGCTAGTGCTGGCCAGAATCCTGTTGTCTTTAACAAAGAAATCCATTTCTTCGTCCGTGTCAGTTTCCACTGTTAGTTTCTTTTTATAATAATTATATAGTTCGCTTGCTTTTGCGTTTTCAGGAATACTTAAACTGGTTTTGTTTTCTGTAACAAACTTTAAGACTTTGTCTTTCTTGTTTAATAATTCTGTTTTGAATTGTGTTTCGTCACAATAATATTTTCCTCCTTTAACGTCGCAAGAGTTTTCTCCTACTTCGTCTTTATTCCAAACGTAAAGTAACCTGTTCAAGTTGTTTGCGTTATAATTGTCTATGCCTGTAAAGCCAGTGTAATCTGTTTCAATCATTTTTGGGTCGTAACAGTTTGGTGTTATGGTTGTTGTTTCTGGTTCTGTAACTGCTTCTCTTACTTTTAAGCCGTTTTCAATATCTGACTTACCTGCTTTTCCATTAACTTTTGAAGGCAGAACTTTGTCTCCTATTTTTGCTTGTTCTACTCTGTTTTTTTCTTCTTGTGATAACTTAATTTCTTCACTAGTTATTTCTTCATCATGTACTACTTTTCCTGTTACTGTAAAGTTAACGTGTTGTTCGTTAAAGCCTCTTCTGACTCTTGCTTTAATTGGAACTTCAATAATGTGTGTTTTCTTTTCTAACCCTGGTTCTTTGATTACTTCTGCTTTAACAGTGTTATCTCCAATTATTGTTATGTACAAGAATAGTTTTCCGTTAGTGTTTGGTATTTCTACTGGCATTGGAGTGTCAATAAATAGTTTGTCGTTAACTGAACAATACTTGCCTCTTTCAACTCTAAAGAAACCGCTTGGGTAAGGGTTGTCTAAAGTGTTTCTGAATTCTTTTCCAAAGTAAGTGCCGCCTCCAAAGTCAATTGAAGTTAAAGTATCTAAGTCTAAAGGGCTTGGCACACAATCCTGATAGTTTTTGGTTGATGGACTGCCCGTACCGTAAGCTTGACTTAATTCTTCTCCTCCTTTCAGCCATTTGAATTTGTCTTTTATCAGTATTCTGTTGTTTTTGATTACTTTGTCATTAAACCGGTTCCTG
>JBDRCV010000010.1:0-4629 GCA_043821385.1 archaeon
GTATATACTAATGTATATACTATGATTAAGCAGTATAATGTTTTTGAGGAAGTTGTAAAGGAAGTCGTGCCTTTCGGCAATGGCAGTATTGTTTACACTCCAAAGAAGTGGGTTGGACAGACTGTAAGGGTTGTGTTGGAAAGAGAACCATTTGATGTTAAGGAAAGAACAATGGAATTGCTTCAGCCGCACTTAGAGCACGTGAAAGGAGTGTTCTTGCATGGCTCTATTGCAAGAAAAGAACAATCACTAGAATCAGATATTGACGTGCTGGTTGTAAGTGGTAAGAAGTTTAAGTTAGAGAAAACAGGAAAGTTTGATTTTACAATAATTGATGAGGAAACGTTAAGGAAGGAATTGAAGGGAAGAAATCCTTTTTTTGTTTATTCAATGCTCCGCGAAGCCAAGCCAATTTTAAACAAGGGATTACTTGAAGAATTAAAGAAAATTAAGCTTGATAAAAGGAATGTTAAGTGGTTGTTAGAGGACAGTGAGAGTGCGTTAAAAGTTGTAAAGGAATTCCTGAAATTGGAGAAAAGAAAGAAATCAAGTTTTGGAACAATTGTTTACAGCCTGGTTTTAAGGTTAAGAGGGATATTTTTAGTAAAACAGTTTTTGAGAAACCAGAATTACTCTAATAAAGGATTTAAAGAATTTTTAAGAAAGAAAGGTTTTGAGAGAAAACTAGTTGAAGACTTTTATGAAATTTATTGTGCTGAAAGAGATGAAAGAAAAATTAAGAAAAATTTGAATTTTAAAGAAGTTGAACAATTATATTGTGTGACCTTGGAAGAATTGAAGGGGTTACAGGAGGCTCACAAAAATGACTTCAAAAAAGAAGGCTCTAAAAGGCATAAAATCACTTGAGAAAAAAATTAAAGAACACAGGGAAAAGCAAGAGAAAGTGAATAGTCCTGAATTGCTTGGTTATTGGAAAAAAGAAATAAGCAAGTTTGAGAAAGAAATTAAGAAAAAAAAAGTAAAAGAAATAGAAAAAAAAAGAAAAAGATGCATAAGACTCAGTTAATCTTATTCATCTTCTTCATCGTTATCCCAGTCGTCTTCATCGCCGTCATTAATTTTGTAAAGTAATTCTTTTCTCATAAAGGTTCCCTCCCATAATTTTAATAGAAGAATAAGATGTACTTTTTACCAATAAGTTTAAAAAAGAAATTGTTAGCGTTATTGTTTGCCTTTAAAACAATGGTTTGCCTGACCCTAATTATTTAGCTTAACCGAATTTTGAACGATTAATCAATGAAAGCAATTTAAAAGCGTTTTGTTTTAAGAATATGTCATGAACATAAAAGATTTACGACCTAGAATGGAAGTAGATTCAATCGAACTGGAAATCGTTTCAGTTAACGAGGTAAAGCAGTTTACTAATGAACGTGGTTCAGGTAAAGTGCAGAATGCTGCAGGCAAAGATAAAAGTGGTGAAGTGCAGTTAACCTTTTGGAACGATGACGCTGGTAAATACAACGAGGGAGACAATATAAAGATTGAAAACGGTTGGGTTTCAGAATTTCGAGGAAATTTACAGTTAGGCGCTGGAAGAAACGGAAAAATAACAAAGCTTTAATTCTTGATTTAAGATGACAAAGTTACTGTTCGTCTCAGGCAGAGACAAAAACCTAGCGTTACGTGAAATTACGTCGTTGTTGAAAAGAAATGAAAAAGAATTTGAAATAACTTTTTCTAACAATCAAGTAATTCTTGTAAAGCTTAAAGATAGCTCTAGCGATAAACAGGTCGAAGAATGGATTGAACTCTTAGGCGGGATTACAAAGATCGCCAGAGTCTTAGACATAGTCAAAGAAAACGAGTTAGAAGAAAAACTAGATGACATCGTTAGCTTTGAGGTTGTTGGAAGAAAAATTAATTTTAGTGTCAACGACTGTAATGAAAAACCTGAAAAAGAATTGTTTTTGAAAATAGTTGAAGGATTGAAAAAAGAGTTTAAAAAACAAAAAATTAGAGCAGTAATAAAACAACCAAGAAAAAGCGAGCACGGAAGACTACAACAAACTAGCCCAAGCCAAATAATAACATTAAAACTAATTACTGAAGGACTTGATTTACTATTTTTTGTTAAAGACAAAACCATTATTTTAGGCAAGACAATTGCAACTTATAACCCGTTTAAAGTAATGGAAATAGAAAAGAAAATGCCAAAACACGATTACTTAATTGAAAGCAGTTCAAGATTGAATAAAATATTGATTAATTTGGCCATGGTTAAAGCAGAGCAAACAATTCTTGATCCATTTTGTGGTACTGGCGGATTATTAATTGAAGGATTGAAAAGAAAGCATAATGCTATTGGAGTCGAGTTAAAATCAAAAACTTTAGACATAGCTAAAACGAATTTAAACTGGGCAAAAAAAGAATTTAACCTGAAAAATAACTTTCAATTAATTAAAGGTAATGCAAGAGAATTATCAAAAATAATGAATAAGAAAAAGTTTGATGCAATTATAACCGAGCCATTCTTAGGCGGATTTTTACGACAACTACCAACCAAGAACATGGCAATGGCAAAAATTCAAGAACTAGAAAAATTGTACTCCTCATTTTTTAATGAAACAGGAAAATTAATGAGAGAAAAACAAAGAATAGTAATTGTTTTGCCTGAACTACTATCCTTTGACGGAGCCAAGTTTAAGTTAAACGAAAAAGTTTTCCTAGAACACGGTTTCAAAAAAACAATAGAACCAATATTGTACGGAGAAAAAGACAAAAAGATTAATCGCTTGATTTATGTTTTGGAAAAGAATTAACTTTTCCGCCCAAAAACAAACGCTACTTCTTCATCCAAAAAAGTGCCTTTTTCATTTGAATGCTTTTTAATGAAGTCTTTAACTTTTGATTCAGCTTGTTTTTCTAATGGTTTTGGAAGAAAAGTTTCACTCAAAACCCTGAAAGTAAAATCAGCGTTTTTGAAATAAAATGGAAGCATTGCTTTCTTGATTCCTGAACTGCAATTATTCTTTTCTAACTCTTTTTGAACTTTTTTTGGGAATTCTTTTCTTAACTGGATTTCGTTTTCTTTTTTTATTGCTTCCATTACAGGAATTGAACCTTTTTCAGTTGAAAAACAAGTAATAATGAAACCGCCTGGTTTTGTTACACGAACCATTTCTTTAATCATTAATTCCCAATCTGGTTTGTAGTGATGCATTACCCATAAAGCATAAGTAATGTCAAAAGAGTTGTCAGGCAAAGGAATTTGTTTAATGCTTCCTTTTTTAATTTCAATTTTGTTTTGTAACCCAAGTTTTTCTTTTCCTTTTTCTAAAGCTTTTAAAGCCCAATCGTTTTCATCCAAACAAGTTATTTTGTCACAAAAACCTTGAACTTTGAAGGCAACTCTTCCAACCCCTGCTCCCGCGTCAAGAACTTGTTTGTTTTCAAAATCAGTTATTGAAAGAAACAAAGGCAATTCAACAGTATTGCGAGCAATTGAAGCTTTAACCATTTCATCCCAAGCATTCCAGTAAGGTTCGTCCTTGGTTCTTTCAACCATAAAAGAATAATAAAACAAAAAGTTTTAATGCAGTACTATCCCTTCAACTTTTAACTTGTATTTCTTGCTTAAAGAATTGACTTCCTTTTTTAGGTTCTGAAAATATGGTTGTTTTTCTTTAAAGAAAACGTCCTGCCACTCTGGAAGCAATTCAGGAAAATCTTGCTCTAAAAATAGTTTTATTTTACTCCAAGAAGAAGGCTTAGTGTTTAAGGCTTCAACCCAAATAAAGTCAACAACTGGAGAAAGAGTAGAGAAAAGTTCTTCTAGAGGAGTAAGAGAAGGGAAGACTGGTCCAATGAAGGCATAAGTTTGGTGTCCTAGATTTTGTGCTTTTTCCAGTGTTTTGATTCTTGCTTTAACTGGTGAAGCTTTTGGTTCAAGTTTTTTTCTAATTGAATCATCTAAAAGATTTACTGTTAAACCAATTCTTGCATTAGAGAATTGTTGCAGTAAGTCAAAGTCTCTTGAAACAAGAGAAGATTTTGTTAGAATTTCTGGTTGTAGTTTAGAACCAGAATTTAACATTATTTCAAGTAATTTTCTTGTGAGTTTTTCTTTTGCTTCAATTGGCTGGTAAGGGTCTGTTACTGAAGAAAACCAGACAGTGCCTTTAGGGTTTTTTGCTAGCTCCAACTTAAGAATTTCAGGAGAGTTAACTTTAATGTCAATGAATTCTCCCCAAGGTTCTTTATGGTTTGTAAAGCGTTTCATAAAGTCAGCATAACAATACTTGCAACCATGCTCACAGCCAACATAAGGATTAATTGAATAGTTTAAGCCAGTTATTTTACAGGAAGTCAGAATAGTTTTACAGTTAATTTTATTTACTTTCATGATAACATTATATTAACTAAAATGTTTTTAAGGAGGCTTAAAAATTGACTAGGAAAAAAGCTGTTGAAGATTATAAAACCGGAAAAATAACTATAAGCAAGGCAGCAGAAAAAGCTAACTTAACAATATGGGAAATGGAAAAATACTTGATAAAACAAGGATTTAAATCACAATATTCAACTCAAGACTTGTTAGAAAAAATGAGAAAATTAAAAGACGTCCGAAGATAAAATACAAAAGCATAAAAGCGTCCAAGAGTAATGCCC
>JBDRCV010000011.1:0-4799 GCA_043821385.1 archaeon
ATTCCTAATTCACTGTAATTTAACCAGTTAACTCTTGCTTGTAATTCATTCAAGTTAACTTTTTCGTTGTCTACAGTGCAGTTATTGTTTAAAGTAAAAGTTTTTTCCACTGTCTTGTTTGAAGTGTTTAAAGTCCATTCACTTGGAATTATTCCTAAACATTCAAAGTCGTCTACACTGTCACCAAAAACCAAGTTAACTTGCACGTCAAGTGTTGTAATCCAGGTTTTCTGTAATTCAAGGTTTTCTACTTCAATTGTTAAAGTTCCTTTAAATTCTTCTGGTTTAATAATTGTTCTTGCTTTGTCTGTTGCAGTAACAAGTAATTCCATTAATTTTCCAGCTTGCTCTATTTCAGTGTTCTCGTAATTTTCAGCCCACTCAAATTCAATTAAGTCTTCAAAGTTTCCTTCAAACTTTAAGTTTTTAATGCTTAAAGAAATCTCGCTTAAATTGGTTACAATTAACTCTGTTTTAGTACTGTAAGCTGTGCCTAAATTAATTGATTCATTCAAGCTTTCAGGGTTAACTGCAATAATTTTTTCTTCCATTACCACTTGCATTGACGCTCTCTCAAAACCAGTTTTTTCTGCTTCAATTACAACAATTGTTCCAGGGTTTTGTGGCGGCAAAGTTAAAGCAAACACTCCATTCAAGTCAGTTAAACCAGAGTCAATTAAAGCATCTCCAATTCTTACTTTAACAAGAGAATCTTTTACAACTGAATTATTGCTTTTTTGAGTTACTTGAATTAAAGACTTGTTTTCAATAAACGGAACTAACACTTTTGGAATCAAACTTAACTGTAATGAGTCTTCAACACTAACGTCAACTTTAACGCTTTTACTTAAAATTCTTGAATTGTTTGAAGTTAAAGAAATAACTAAATTGTTTACTCCTTGACTTAAAGCCTTAAACTTTAATTTAACAAAAACACTATCGTTTTCTCCAAGGCTTCCAATTACTTTCTTTAACTTATTGTTTTCAGCTTTTCCAGTAATAATTTTTCCGCCAACACTTCTGACTTCAAATTCTTCTAATTCAACTCCATTGCTTTCATTTTCAATGTTTAATTCAACGTCATTAAATAATTGTTTAGAGTAATTAGTTATTGTAACATACAATTCGTGTTCAGAGTCAATTCTGGCAGAATAACTGTCAACAATACTTGAATTAATTCCAGTATCCAAATCATTAACACTTAAACTAGTGCAAAACGTTCCATCACACAAGTTTGTTGGCCCAACAGTAAACAACAAGTTTTTACTATAAGCATACAAGCCTTGTTTTGAACTAGTGCTTTCACCTGAACTTAAAACTTCGTCAAACGGGTAACGGTTGAAAGCAGAACCATCTTTTAACCATCCGCGGTAAAACATTTTAAGAGTTTGTCCAATGCTTGCAGCACTCAAAACATGAATGACTGCTCTGACTTCAATTACTCCTTCAGTTGGAGAACTAAAAGTCAAGTTAGCGTGCTTACTGTTTCCTTGCGTTACCTTGCTTAAATCATAACTTAAGCCTTGGCAAGGAGTAAAACTAGTTGACTTTAAATTCAAGTTAGCTGTAGACTTTACTTCTTTAATATAAACTTTATCTTCTTCCATTAAATAACTTCTTTCACTGCATTCACTGCCTTCACCAGTTCTTAAATGCAGTCCTGCTTCATCAAAACCAGTGTTAGGAATTTCAACTAAAAACCTTGCTTCGTAATCCTGCCCTGAACTCAAAATAATGCTGCTGTCATTAAATCCTACTTGCTTGTCTTTCCTGTACAATCCAATAAAATTTACTTTGAATTCTTCTACACTGTCAAGCATTATTACCTGCATACTTTGACTAATGTTTGGCTGAACTTGTAATGGAATTGTAGTGTAAGTTGGTTTATCTTGAGTTAAAACCTTAAAGTAAACTTTTTTGTCAGCTCTCAAGTTAATGCTGGCATTACCGTTAAGGTTAGTGAAAGCATGCTTGCTAGTTAATTCTTTTTTAGTAAAAAAATCAAACACTTTGATTTCAGCTGAAGCTAAAGGCTGTAAGTCAGAGCTTAAAACATTCAAGTCAATAAAACCTTCAGTTATATCTAAAACAACTTGTAATTCATTGCTTGTTCTAGTGCTTAAATCAATAGTGCTTGAAACACCGTGAAAACTACCTTTTAATGCTTCAGCATAATAAGTTCCGGATTTTAATCTAGTGAAAACTGCTTTGCCTTCCAAGTCACTTGTTTTTTCTCCTATAACAGCGTCAGTTACGGCGTCAAACAATTTAACTTGCGCGTTCTCAATAAAGTCAGCGCTTGAATCAACTACAATAACATTCAAACTCATTGCATTGTCAGTTATGGCTTCCAAGTTAACTGTCATTGAACCAATGTTTACTCCGCTTAAAGTTCTAAGCATAAAGTTGGGGTGGTCTATTACAATAGTGTAAGGAATATCCTCGCTTACACTGAATTCAACTAAACCAGTAATGTCGGTTACGGCTGACGCCACAATACTATTCTGATTCTTATATAATGTAACTAAAGCGTTTTCTACTGCTGTTCCTGTTTCATCTAAAACAGTTAAAGTAATTTTTCCAGCAATTTCCTTGCTTAAAGTTAAATAAAATTCAGTTATTTGAGTTGAATTAATTTCTTGTTCTGTTGTACTGGCATTACCGTAAATTCCTTGTTCGTCAAAAGCACTAACATAATAAGTTCCGACTGGAACGTTTGAAAAAGTATAACTTCCTGAAATGTTACTGTAACCATAGTCAACTGGAAAACCAGTTGAGTCAACTAAAGTTAAATTTATTCCTTCTAAAAAGTTTCCATCAGAATCTAAAACAAAAACTATTGCACTGCCAGTAGTTGTCGGGGTTTCAATTAAATGAATTTCAGGACTTGACTCACTTAAACTAATAATTAGTTCATTAGAATTTGATTCAACAAAATTTCCTGAAATTGCTGCAACCAAACTACCACAATCGCTTGGCAATGTTAAAGTTACACTGCCGTCACTTGTTGTCTTGCTTTCACTGTAAGAAGAATTATTACTGCAAGTAAAACTAGCCATAATGTTTTTCCCGCTTAAAACACTGTTATCGTTTGCTGAAAGAAAATGAATTGTTTTAGTTACAGTTCCTTCTCCAGCAAGACTTAAAGTTACTACTTCACTTGCGCCAGCAGACACAATTAAACTAACTTGTTTTTCATCATAACCAGTTGAATTAAAAGTTAAAGTAAGAGATTTATCTAAAGGTAAATTCAATAAAATTATTCCGTTACTGTTAGTTGTAAGACTTTCAGTTTTTCCTAAATAAGTTACGTCAACGCTCGTGTTATCTAAAGTGTTTCCAAAAGAATCTTTTAAAGTAACACTGACTTCAGTTGTGCCTAGTCCAGGAATTATGCTTGGAAGAAAAAACCATGCTAGTCCGCCAATAACTAATAACAAAATAATTAACATTACTGGAAAAGAAGGAATTCCTGTTTTTTCAATGGCTTCAGTTAACTTGTAAAAAGGAATATGGTGTTCGTCAAGCCAGTCAACAAAATTATAGTATTTTTCTTCTAAAGAATGATAAAACCCCATACACTAACACTGCCCACAACAACAATCTTTTGAATCTTATGTTTACATTATTCTTACTTACTAATAGCAAACAAATATATATAAACCTGCCTTACTTTAAAAACTTTTCTAAAAAAACATCAAACCAAAAAACAATAAAAAGTTTGGAAAACGAATTAAGAATCATGTGTGCTGCAAGAGATTGGGCCAGTTATGGTTTGTCGCGTAAAACAATTCATTGCAGAATCAGCTATTGTGCAAGCTTTATCGACAATTTCACTATTAATTAAACAGTCATTTCCTGCTGTGCCCCCACTCCATCTTTCCGTGAATGGAGTGTAACGTTCGTCAGTAATGTCAATCGTGAAAGCTAAATCAGGAATTGGGTTTGCCTTGTATTTGTTGTCTTTTTCCTCTAATTTTAATTTAAACATGACTGAATTTACTTCAGAACACTTTAAGACATCGCTTCCAGCACTAATTAAATGAGAACACAGTAAATCTTGTCCTGATTCTAAAAAACCTAAAGTATTGTTCTTGTTATATAATCCAACTTCTGCAGTACTGCAAGAAAAAGAGTTTGGTGAAACTGAATCTACTTTCTCATCCGAACTCATACCGATATTTTTGACTTCATGAACTTTTGATGTTGTTGGCGTTGCTGTAACAGTAATACTTTCAAACAAACCGCATTCAATTCTTTTTGGAACTAACATTTCTTGGCCATTAATGTTTGTTGGAATCCAAGAATTAAAAATGTTTTCCATAACAGGAACTTGATTGTCACATAAAACTTTTTTTACTGCCTCTGCCAATCCAGCGTTTGAGTTGCCTCCGCCGTTATCTGCATCATAAGTAATTCCGGTTAATATGGTTCCGTTATAAGAAACGGCTTCATTGGTTTTGTTATTATTTATACACCCTTCTGCAGTTGCAAATCCGTTTTTATTAGGGATTTTTAAAACATCGGTTCTAAAATTACAGTTATTTGGGTCACAAAAACCTAAACGCATTTCTTCTATTTCGTTGTGCACGTTTTTGCTTAACAACCCTTTGCTGTCATTCATTATGTCTTGTCCTGGCTCGTGTGCTAGTCCTCGCGCTAGGGAAATTGCTTTAAATAATCTTATTGGAACAAAAACACGGAATTGTCCTTTTGGCAAAACTGGTTCTTCTATTACTCTGCCAGTCAACAAATTCTTGACTCTGATTTTTGGAAGTTTCTCGTAAGTTGCGTCATCT
>JBDRCV010000012.1:0-27532 GCA_043821385.1 archaeon
CTATGATTTCTTGATTGTTTCAAGGGATTTTGAGAAAGTGCATTTTCTTGATAGAATATCACTTGTTTTAAAGAAAACAATGCCTGATTTTGGAATTGACGTTTTATGTTATACTCCAAAAGAATTTGAAAAGAAAAGCAAGCAGTTATGTATAGTTCAAACTGCTGTTAAAGAAGGCATTTCCTTTTAATTGTTTTTCTAATTCATTTCTTATTACTAGTTTTTTGGAGGTAATTATTATGACTACTATAGTGCATTTTGAGATTCCGGCAGACGATGTTGAGAGAGCAAAAAAGTTTTACTCTGAGTTGTTTGGCTGGAAAATAGAGAAAGCTCCTGGTCCAATGGATTACTGGATGATTGAAACAACTAATGAAAAAGGAGAAAAAGCTTTGGGTGGAGGACTAATGAAAAGACCTAACCCTGAAAGCAAAATATCGAACTACATTGGAGTTAGTTCAGTTGACGAACACACAAAAAAAATTGAAGCCGCTGGCGGTAAAACCCTTGTTCAAAAAACTGCTGTTCCTGGAACTGGTTACTGGGCAATGTTTTTGGATACTGAAAACAATGTTTTTGCAATTTTTGAAGAAAACAAGAACGCAAAATAAAAGTGATTTAATGCCAATAGTTAAAGTTGAAAGTTTAACAAAGTTTTTTGGTTCACTGAAAGCTTTAGACTCTGTAAGCTTTGAAATTGAGAAAGGAGAAATTTTTGGTTTGCTTGGCCCTAATGGTGCAGGCAAAACTACTTTGCTTTCAATTCTTTCAACTTTAAGAAAGCCGTCTGATGGAAAAGTTTTAGTAAACAACTTTAATCCTGTAACGCAGTCTGATGACGTCAGAAAAAGCATTGGAATTGTTTTTCAAGACCCTTCACTTGACATTGATTTAACTGCTTTTGAAAACCTTGACTTTCATGCGCGCTTGTATGGTTTGTCGAAAGAGTTAAGAAGCAAGCGAATTCCTGAAGTTTTGGGCGTGGTAGAGTTGACTGACAAGGCAAACTTGTTGGTTAAAACTTTTTCTGGTGGAATGAAAAGGCGTTTAGAGATTGCTAGGGGTTTAATGCATTATCCTAAAGTCTTGTTTTTGGATGAACCAACTTTAGGTTTGGATCCGGCTACTAGGAGAAAGATTTGGGAGTTTATTCAAAAGTTAAATGAAAAAGAAAACGTTACAATTATTCTGACAACGCATTACATGGAGGAAGCAGATTTCTTATGTGGCAGGATTGCAATAATTGATTTAGGAAAAATTATTGCTTTAAACACTCCAAACAATTTAAAGAAAACTCTTGGAGAAGACGTTTTAACCATTAATTCTAATAATAACAAAAAGTTAGTGGAGTTAATTAAAAAAAATTATGGTAAAATTAAGTTAGAGTCAGCTAATTCAAGAATTTTTTTGACTTTAAGTAATGCTGAAAAACTTATTCCTCGCCTTGTAAGTCTTGCTGAAAAGAATTCTTTAACCATTGATTCAATTGAATTACGCAAGCCAACTTTAGAGGATGTTTTCCTGCATTTCACTGGCAAACACATCAGGGAAGAAGTTGTTGATGGTAAAGAACAATTCAAACAACAGTTAAAGCAAAGAATGGGTGTAAGGTGAAATCGTGTTTAATGGAATTTATACTTTGTGGTTAAGGGAAGTAAAGCATTTACTTCGCTCTAGAAGCCAGATTGTTGGTAGTTTAGGCGTGCCATTCTTTTTTCTAGTTATTCTTGGGTTTGGTTTTGGATCATTTGTTAATGTTGGAGACTTAAACTATCAAGAATTTCTTGCACCCGGAATAATTGGAATGATGTTATTGTTTTCAAGCATGTTTGCAGGCTTGTCAGTTGTTTCTGATAAACAATTTGGTTTTATGAAGGAAATGCTTGTTGCTCCCATTTCAAGAATCGAAATCGTTTTAGGAAAAACTCTTGGGGGGTCAATGGTTAGCATGATTCAAGGAATACTAGTATTGGTAATTGCTTTACTGTTAGGTTTTATTACAAACATTAACCCAATAACAATTTTTCTAGCTTTAATCGTAATGTTCTTGATTTCGGTAGGATTTGTTTCTTTAGGAGTTGCTTTTGCTTCAAAAATTGACAACCCTCACAGTTTTCAAATAATTTTAAACTTTTTTATAATGCCTTTATTCTTGCTTTCAGGAGCATTATTTCCGTTGCATAACCTTCCAGCAGTAATGCAAAGCATTTCTTTTGTTGACCCTTTAACTTACGGTGTTGATGCTTTAAGATTACTTTTCACTGGACAAAGTTTTTTTCCTTTAACTACAAGCATTCCAGTCTTGTTAGGCTTTAACCTAGTTTTCATTGTTCTGGCTGCATGGTTGTTTAGTAAAGGCGAATGATTTTCTGTTTTTTTTAGCTTTGTGGTCCGGGAGTAACTATTTTTCTTTTGCCTGGGTTGAGTGGGTTTGGGCTTCTTCTTGGTTCTGGTGTTGCTGGTTTTGGTTGTGGTTTTGGTGGTGCGGGTGGTTTTTGTGGTTTTGGGATTGTTGTGGGCTGGTTTCTGTTATTTTTTTGGTAAGTTCTTCTTAGTACTGGCATTTTTTTTTCCTCCTTTAAATGTTTTTTAGTAGTGCGTTTAGTATGTTTTGTAGTGTGTTGTTGTTTATGTTTTCTCCTTCTTCTATTATTTTTTTTGTGTATATTATTGTTTGTGTTGGGTTTAGTTTGCTGAATGCTTGCCATAGTGTGGTTTTCATGTAGGTTTCTGTTATTTGGTTTTCTGGAATGTTTATTTTTTCTAGTATTTTTTGTATTATTCTTGGTTTGTTTGTGTATTTTTTTATTTTTTTTTCTCCTTCTGTTGTTTTGTGTTTTTGTTCTATTATTCTTGTTAGGGTTTCATGGAAGTTTTTTGCTATTTGTGGTCCTGTTTGGAATTCTGGGAATTCTGTTTCGTGGTTGTAGATTAGGTTAATTATTTCGGGTTCTGTTAGTCCTAGTTTTTTTATTTCTGTTATTGGTATTTTTTCTGGGGTTAGCATTGTGTATGTTCCTTTTAGTAGTTCTTGGTAGAGTGTTTGGATGTTTGTTGCTGTTATGTTTGTGGTTAGTTGGTTTGTTTCTGAGTTTTTTTCGTATGTCACTTTTCCTGCTATGATTGCTTTTTCTGGTGGTTTTGTTGTTTGTAAGTGTAATAGTTGTAGTAGGCGTGCGTGTTGTTCGTGTAGTTTGGTTAGTTGTGGGTTTATTTTGTTTAGTTTTGTTTTGATTAGTGGGAGGCTTTCGTATGCTTGTGTTATGCTTGTTCCTTGTATTATTGTGTTGTTTATGATTATTTTGTTTATGATTGTTTGGAGTTGTTTTTTTTGGTTTTGGTTCATTTCTTTTATTTTTTGTTGGGTGTGTGGGTTTGCTTTTGTTAGTGTGGTTAATTCTTCTGATTGTTGTAGTTGAATGTTTGGGTGTGCTTCTTTTATGTATTGTGTTGGTATTCCTGTTATTTCGCTTACTGATTCTATTAGAGAGTTAATTATTTCTTGTTTTGTTGTTTCTGGTATTTTGTTTTCTATTTCTTTTATTTGTTTGCTTATTCTTGTAATTGTTTTTATTGTTTCTTGTGGGTTTTCTATTTCTTGTAATGTGATTTCTTTGGTTTTTAATTCTTTTTCTATTTGGTGTCTTTCTTCTCTTATTAGTTGTCTTGTTGGGAATTGTTTGTATATTTCGTGGTGTGGGCCTGGTGGTGCGGTTTGTGGAGTGTAGGTTGTTAGGTCTGCCATTGTTCTTTTTTTTGTTTGGTTTGTTACTGGGTTTGTTGTTGTCAGGATTTCTTTGTTGGTTATGTTGTTGTTTATGGTTGCTGCTATTTCATGGATATTTGATGTTTCTCCTTTTACTAAACTTATTTTTGGGGTTAGGTTGTTTTGTTTTGCTATTTCATTTATTATGTTCACTAGTTCGTCTGTTGGGTTTGTTTTGTTTGCTAGTTTTTTTCTTGGTTCTATTCCGTATATTTCAAGTGTGTTTCCTTTCTTGAATGTTATTATTACTCCTAAGCTTTCGCCTGTTTTTTTGTCTCTGATGTTTATTGGTGCGTATTCTGGTGTTATGAATGGTTTTTTAATGCAGGTTTCTCCGTTTAATCCGTCGAAGGCGTTTCTTATGTCTTTTGTTGTGTCTATTGTGATTTCTATTGGTTTTTTTTCTTCTGTTTCTAGTTTGTTGTTTTCTGTTTCTAATTTTTTGATGAATTCTGGGTTTTCTTTTGTTTTAATGTTGTTTTGGTTTAAGTATTCTTGGAAGTGTGAGTGGTAGTGGTCTATGGTGTCGTTGAAGTATTTTTTTATTTGTCTTATGTTGTTTGGGTTTGTTGGGGGCGGTAGTGTTGTTGTGTTGTCTAGTTTTAGTTTGAATGCGTATAGTGCTGTTAGTGTTTGTTGGTTGATTGTTTTGTTTTTTAGTTTTTTTAGGATTGTTTGTTCTTGTTGTTGAAGGGGTTTTATTGTTAGTTCTTTTTTTTCTTTTTCTGTTATTAAGTTGTTTTTTTGTATTTCTTCGAGTATTGTTGTTGGGTTTTGGTTTTGTGCGTTTGTTGTTGTTTTGAGGTTTTCGAGGTTTATTGTTTGTCCTTGTTTTAGTTTTGGTTCTGTTAGTTGGATGCTTATCGTGTTTGTGTGTGGTTTTAGTGGGTTTTTGAATTCGTGGTTTTTGTATTTTTTTAGTGTTTGTTGGAATTTTTCTTGTGTCCAGTTGAAGTTGTTGTCTGGGTTGTTTAATTGTACTAGGTCTGCTATTAGTAGTGGGAATAGTTCGTGTTTTTTTAGTGTTTCTAGTTTTTTTGGGTTTTGTTGGGTTTGGTTTAGTAGTTGTAGGTATTGTTTTATAGTGGTTTTTGATTGTGCGAGGTTGAATGTTAGTGCGTTTATAATGTTTGTTTTGGTGTTTGGTTTTGTGAGTTCTTGAATTATTGTTGTTTGGTTTTGTAGTAGTGTTTTTCTTTCTTGTGGGGTTGTTGTTGTTGTTTCGAGTATTGTTTTTGTGTTTTGTGTGTGTGCGTTTAGTGAGTTTGTTGTTTCCAGTCCTGTTGTGTTTTTTGTTATTGTTGTTTGGTTTTGTAGTAGTGTTTTTCTTTCTTGTGGGGTTGTTGTTGTTGTTTCGAGTATTGTTTTTGTGTTTTGTGTGTGTACGTTTAGTGTGTATTCTGTTTTCCATCCTGTTGTGTTTTTTGTTATTGTTGTTTGGTTTTGTAGTAGTGTTTTTCTTTCTTGTGGGGTTGTTGTTGTTGTTTCGAGTATTGTTTTTGTGTTTTTTGTGTGTGCGTTTAGTGCGGGTGCTGTTTCCCATCCTGTTGTGTTTTTTGTTATTGTTAGTATGTTTTTTGTTGTTTGTTTTAGTAGTGTTTTTCTTTCTTGTGGGGTTGTTGTTGTTGTTGTTTCGAGTATTGTTTTTGTGTTTTTTGTGTGTGCGTCTAGTGCGAGTTCTGTTTCCAGTCCTGTTGTGTTTTTTGTTATTGTTAGTATGTTTTTTGTTGTTTGTTTTAGTAGTGTTTTTCTTTCTTGGGGGGTTGTTGTTGTTGTTTCGAGTATTGTTTTTGTGTTTTTTGTGTGTTCGTGTAGTGCGTCTGCTGTTTCCAGTCCTGTTGTGTTTTTTGTTATTGTTTGTATGTTTTCTTTGAGTTGTGGGGTGTTTTCTATGAGTGCGTCTAAGTGGGGGTTTTTGTTTATTATTCCTGGCATTATTTCTTTTAGTTCTTTTATTTCTTTTTCTAGTTGTTGTGGTTTTTTTGAGGCAAGTTTTGCAAAGCAGGGCATTGTGTTTGTTATTCCTAGTTCTTTCAGTATTTCTAGTGTTTTTGGGTTTTGTTTTGTGTTATTTGGTTTTCTTGTTGGTTCTGGGTTTTCGTTTGTTTTGTCTTTTTGTGGGGTTCTTGGGTTTCTTTCATTTGGTTCTGGATTTTTTTCTTGCATTCTAAGTCTTGTAAAGTTTGTTCTTGTTTTTGGTTGAATGGTTTCTGCTCCTATGGCTTGTTTTAAGGGTTGTGGGAATGGTATTTGTTTTGAGTGTGGTTGTGATGGTGGTTTTGTTGGTGGTTGTGATGGTGGTTTTGGGGGTTGTCTTGTTTGTGGGAAGTGAATTATTTTTGTTTTTATTGGTTGTCTTAGGGGTCTTGGTTTGGTTTTAGGGAAGTGAATTATGTTGTTTGGGTTAATTCTTCTTGTGGTTCTTGTTGGTTGTAGGGTTGGTGGGGGGGTTGGTTGTGGGAAGGAGGTTATTCTTTTTGGTCTTATGGTTCTTGTTTGGTTTCTTGTTGTAGTTGGTGTTCTTCTTCTGTTTTGGTTTCTAATTGGTTTGTGAGATATTGGTGGTGTTGGGTGTTGTTGGTTTCTAGGTGAGTGTGTTGGTTGTTGGTTTCTCTGCATTCTTGTTTGGTTTGTTCCTTGGTTTCTTTGAAAGTTTTGAAAGTTTGGTTTGTTTTTTGGGTTTCTGGGTGTTGTTTGGCTTCTTGTTGGTTGTTTGAACAGTATTCTTGGAGTTCTTGTGGGTTTTCTGTGGGTTGGGTGTGGTTGTCTTGTTATGGGTGTTGGTTGTTGTGGTTTTCTTTGCTGCCAGTGTTCTTGTGGTGTTATCTGTTTTCTTGGTTGTGGGGTTGGTTGTGGTTTCTGCAAGTTAAACAGTTTGTGAAAAAAGAGTGGTTTTCTGTTATTTGGTTTCAGGTATATTCTTCTTCGTACTGGCATATTGTATTATTTAGTTGTACTTTATTATTATAGTTTTTCTTTAGAGTGTTTTAATTGTTTTAGTCAATTTTTAATTAGTTTTTCTTTTTTTTCTTTCTCTCGATTTTTTCTTGTTCACTTAAAGCTCTGCCATAAATGAAGTTTAATTCGACTGCTTCCTTACTATGGGGGTTTGCGTTAATTGCTTTTCTTGCCTCTCTAATAAGAAATCTTATTTTTTTCAGGTTTTCGTGGTTTGGTTTTTTTAGTGCAGTTCCCAATGCTTTTTCAAGTCTTTGTTTGATTTGCTTTTGTGTAGCTGGTTCAGCGTACTTTGCTTCGCTTATTATTTGTTTTCGTTTTAAGTAATGTTTTTCTAGGGTTTGTAATTTCATTGATTCTAAAACACTTTCTGAGATTTCTGGCTCTGGAAGTCTTTTTCTTTTTGGTCTTCCAAAGCTTCCTGGCTGTTTATTTGGTTGCATTAAGTAATTCTTGGAGGTTTCTTTTAAATTCTTTTCCTTTCACTAGTTTCTTATGGTTGGGTGTTTTCAAAGACTCTAGTAATGCACGATTTCTTTACTTTCCAGAACACAACCAAATTTTAAATGTTTCCAGTTTTATTTTATTTACCAAAAATCGTTTTTTGGGCCCGTGGCCTAGTGGATATGGCAACAGCCTTCTAAGCTGTGGGTCGAGGGTTCGAATCCCTCCGGGCCCAATTTGCCGGCAAATTCCTGCAGTGAATTGGTGCCACTAAAGTGGCACTGACAACGGCACTGACTACGTTTGCCGAAAACATTCGGCGGCGATGTTAACGTTCGCTGTAGCATTGTTTTCAGCAGCGTGTGTTTCGCGATAGGAATGTGCTGGATTGTTTGATTGGTTAGGGTAAGTTTTTATATTCTATAACCAGTATTATACTTAGTTGGTGGTTGTTTTTGAAGGGAAGTTTTTTAATCAAGGCTGAAAAAGAAAACATTGTCACTGAAAAAGGTGTTAGGGCTTTTATCATAGAACGCTTGCTTAATTCTCCTTTTGCTAGAGCTAGTGCAGTAAACCTTGACAAGAAAACTGTAAGAGTTCAATTGGAAGGCGATGAAAAACAAATAAAGTCTTTTGTGGAAAGCCTTGAAAAAGATCTTGTTGCACAGTTTGGCAATCCAGTAATTTCTTTTACTGTATTTCGTGAGGATTCAAGCTTGGAAATTCCGGAGTTAATGCGTTCAAGCCAGGCTTTAATGGTTGGACAGTTACAGAAAGGGATTGGAGTGCAGTTGGAAATTGTTGAAGCTTTGAAGGGAATGTCAAGAGAAATAAGAAGCCTGCCGGAAGAGCTGGCAAAAATATTGAAAAAGTAAGTTTTAACTATTACGCTTATTATAGAAGTGGTTAAATGATTGAATTAAAAAAAGAGTTAACTGAAATCTTGTTTAAAACGAGTGCTGGAAAACACTTAAGTAAAGATGAGATTCTTGAGTTAATTGAGTTACCGCCTGATTCAAGTTTTGGTGATTTAGCTTTCCCTTGCTTTAAGTTAAGCAAAGCTTTAAAGTTAAAGCCAGTGGAAATTTCTGAAAAACTAAAAAAAGAAGTAAAGTTAACTGAAAGTTTTGTTAAATCACAAGTTAAAGGCTCTTACTTAAACTTTTATTTTAATTACGCTAAATTATCTGAAAAACTATTGAAAAAAGTTTTAGAAGAAACCACTTTGTTTGGGAAAAACTTTGTGGGTAAAGGAAAAACAGTTATGGTTGAATATTCTTCGCCTAACACTAATAAGCCTTTACATTTTGGGCATTTAAGAAATCATGCTATTGGAATGAGTGTTATTAGGTTGTTAGAGTTTTCTGGTTACAAGGTTGTTAAAGCTGTCTTGTATAATGACCGTGGTGTTGGAGTTAGTAAGGCAATGCTTGGTTTTGAGTTGAGTGGAAAAACTGAACCTGATAAGAAGTCTGATCATTTTGTAGGGAACTGTTATGTTTTGTTCAGCAAGCGGGCTAAAGAAAACCTTGAACTTGAAGTTAAAGCAAAAGAATTAGTTGTTAAGTGGGAGCAAGGTGACAAGAAAACTTTAGAGTTATGGAATAAAATTAATGACTGGGCTGTTAAAGGAATAAAGGAAACTGATGAATTGTTTGGCTCGGAGTTTGACGTGGTTTTTAAGGAAAGTGATTACTGGAATAAAGCTGAAGAATTGTTAGTTAAAGGCAGAGAAAAAGGAGTTGTTGTTGACAGTGAGGGTGCAGTAATTCTTGATTTAGAGAAATTTAATTTAGGTAAAACAGTGGTTAAGAAGAGTGATGGTGCGACATTGTATGTTACTTGTGATTTAGCTTTAACTCCTGACAAGTTTAAGGAATTTAATTTAGATAAAAACGTTTGGGTTGTTGCTTCAGAGCAAAACCTTTACTTTAACCAATTATTCAAGTTTTTTGAATTGCTTGGTTTTAACTGGGTTTCAAAATGCAGGCATTTGAGTTATGGTTTAGTTTTTTTGCCTGGTGGCAGGATGAAGTCTCGTGAAGGCAAAACTGCTGACGCTGACAACATTATTCAAGAATTAATTAGTTTGGCTGTAGAACAAATAAAAGAAAAACACTCTGAAGTTAAAGGTGAAGAATTAAAAAAGCGTTCAAAAGCGATTGCTTTGAGTGCAATAAAGTTTTTTTTGCTTAAAGTTGAAAACAATAAAAGCATTACTTTTACTCCTAAAGAGAGTTTGTCTTTTGAAGGTGAAACAGGGCCTTATGTTTTGTATTCTTTTGCCAGAATTAAAAGTATTTTAAGGAAGGCTGGAAAAGTTGAAGGCAAACCTGACTTTAAAATGCTTTCAGAGCCATTAGAAAAAAAATTAATTTCTTTACTTTTAAAGTTTGATGAAATTGTTTTAAGTTCTGCTGAAAACCTTTCGCCTAACAGTTTATGTCATTACTTGTTAGACTTGGCTTCAACTTTTAATTCTTTCTATCATGAATTTCCTGTTTTAAAGGCGGAGCAAGGGTTAATGCAGGCAAGATTGCAGTTAATTCAGGCTGTTTCAATTGTCTTAGAAAACGGTTTAAAATTACTTAACATTGAAACTTTAGAAGAAATGTAGTCTTGCTGTTATGTACAAAACAGTAACTTTTATAAACAAATTTGGACAAAGAATAAAGTAATAGGTTCCCCGCTATTGTTTTCACAATGGCGGGTTCTCACACTTATTACCTTATAAATTAGGTGTAGTTGTTATGAGTGAAAGAATTTTTACTTCTGTGGAAGAAATAGAGAAACCTAAACGGTTTGTAAGCCAAAAAGTCAAGATTAATGGAACTGAATTCATAGTTAGGCGACTCGCTGGTTCGGAAAAACTTCCTTCAAAGTTTAAATCTTTGTTCTAAAAAGTTTCCATGCTTCTTCTTGGCTTAAAACTTCATTGTATATTGCTTTCCAGCAATCAATTTTTCTTGTTTCAGAGGTAATGATTGGCATGCTTGCTTTTCTTGCTATTTCAATGTTTAATATGTCATGCAATTCAATTTTCTTTTTAAGTTTTGCAAGGACCCTGTTAATTAAATCGTGCGTTAAAATAATTTTTGTACTGCTTTCAATTTCAAGTAGGTTCTTGTGTTTTGCAAGGATATCATAATAAATTCTTCTAGCTTCCACTAAGCTTAAATTTTCACTAAAAATCAGTTTTTCTAAGATTTGGTATTTAGTGATTAAAGTTATGTACAATATTACTTTTGATTTTAACATTTCTTTTAATCTTTTATGTGGTTTTATTTCAATCTGGTAGTTCTTTTTTTTCGTTGTTTTAGCTTGCTTGTAATCACGTGCAAGTTTAATGAAATCCCCTTCAATAAAACAAGTGTCCACGCAAGCAATCTTTAACTTTAAAACTTTTTGTGAGCCCATGTTCTCGTCTCCCGATAAACAGAACAACATTAATTATTTAAAGAATTACAGTGAATTTCTACTTCTCAATTTTGCGGGGAATAATTAATTTTTGTTATCTAACTATTCTTCCCCCGTCAACGATGAGTGTTTGTCCCGTAACAAAATCAGATTCGGTTGAAGCAAAGAATAAGGCTACTTTTGCAATGTCTTCTGGTTCAGCTACTCTGCCTAATGGTGTTTCACTAGCCATTTTATCAATTATCTCTTGGTTGTAATTATTTAACAATAAACTTGTTTTTACTGCGCCTGGGGCAATCGAATTAATTTGTATGTTATATTTGCCAAGACCTTTTGATAGTGTTTTAGTTATAGCATCTACTCCCGCTTTAGAAGCAGCATATGGTACGCTGGATAGACTTCCTACAATTCCTGCAATTGAAGAAATGTTAACTATTTTTCCGCTATTTTGTTTTTTCATGAAAGGCACTACTTCTTTAATGCAATTATTAACTGTAGTTAAATTGACATGAATTGTTTGATTCCATATTTCTTGAGTTGTTTCTTCAAATGGCTTTGGAATTATAATGCCAGCATTATTAACCAAAATATCTATTTTTTTAAACTCTTCAATTGTTTTGTTAACTGTTTCTGTAAAACTGTTTTTTGCATCAAACTTTATTGCTAGAGAGTTCCTTCCTAATTCTTTAATTTGATTAACTGTTTCTATTGCTTCTTTTTCATGTTTAAAGTAAGTGATTACAACGTTTGCTCCTTCTCTGGCAAAAAGCAATGCAATAGCTTTTCCAATCCCGACCGCGCCCCCAGTGACTAATGCAACCTTGTTTTCTAGTCTCATAAGTAAAACCTTTTATATGTAGTTTAGTTAAGATTGTCTTTTTAAAAGAAATGTAGTTACTCTAAAACAATGGCTGGTTTTAAAGGGAAAGCGTTAACTGCTTTTGGGTTCTTGCTTTCACTTTCTTTTTCAACTTTAATTTCTAAGTTTAATTCTTTTTGTAGGAAGTCCTGTGCTTCCGATATTGCTTTTTCTTCGTCAATAAACAATTCTTTTTCTTTTAACTCGTTAATTCTTTTAACTGCTTGTTTCAAGAAACCTTGAACTGTTTTTCCTTTATCTTTTAACTCTTTTTTTTGCATTGCATAATTCATGGCTTTACCAAAGTCAAGTCTTTCTTTTTTAGCCATTTCAATTAATTCTTTTAACAATTCTTTCTTCCATTCGCTTGCTACAATTAAAGAGATTTTTTTTGGTGTAGTAATTTTAGCTAAAACTTTAACGTTATTAACGTCTTCCAAAACATTCCTAATTAGTTCTTCTCCAATGTCAAGCTCTGCCTTTACTTTTCTTTCTTTTGGAAAATCTTGAACTATAACAAACTCTTTGTTGCCTAAACCTTCTTGCCAGATTTCCTCACAAAAGTGTGGTGTTACTGGAGTTAAAGCTTTAACCCAGTCAACAACTATTTCCTTAAACAAAGCCCCAGTATTTTCATTCCATTTTCCGTGCCTTCTTTCAAACCACTTCAAGTCGTTTGCAAAGTTAAAAGTTAAAGCCAGTAATGCTTTTCTTATTTCAAAATTATCAAAGCTTTTTCTTGCAGTATTAATTCTTTCATTAAACTTATTATACAACCATTTTTCAATCAAACTTAATTTTCTTTCTTCTAGTTTTCCTGCTTTCTTAACTTTCTTGCTTAACTCTAGCATTTTGTTAAATAAACTTGAAACGATTTTTGTTCCGCTTTCAACATTGCTTTGCCTCCAGTCTGTTTTCTGCCAGGGTTCATTAAAACTTAACAAGAAAAACCTTACAAAGTCTGCGCCTAACTTGTCACTAATGTCATTAATTAACACAACGTTTCCTTTTGAAGAACTCATTTTTTGGCCTTCAATTATCAGCATTCCAAGGTTTAGCGTGCCATTCTGTCTTTTCTCTTTTGGAAACAAGGCAGTATGCTGGAAAATAGAAAAACTCATATGGTTGGGAAGTAACTCTGTTCCACTAGTGTTAAAAGCTAAAGGATACCAGTAATCAAAGTTTTCTTTCATTTCATCCAATAATTTTTTGTCAACTCCTAACTTCTCTGCTTCGCCTTTACCATAAAAAACATAGTCAAACACTTCAGGAGTCAACTTTTCTGGTTCAATTTTTTTAATCAAGTGACTTATAGTAAAGTAAGCCATGTAAATAGTTGAATCGCCTAAAGCTTCAATTACTTTAGTTTTATCCCAAGGAAACTTTGTTCCTAAACCCTTGCTTCTAGTGCAAGGCTTGTCATCCAGCCAGTCAAAAACTTTCTCGTACTGTAACCTGTAAAAATCTGGAACAATATTCATTTCTTTTAAGGTTTCTTTTGCTTCCTTTTTCCATTTTTCATCAGAGTAAAGCACGAACCACTGGTCATCTAAAACTTTAACAATGCCTTCTGTTCCACAACGGCAAACAATTTTTCCTTCCAACTCAAAAAACTTGTTAGCCAAACCTTCTTTCAGCATTAATTTTTTAACTTTCTCTTTAGCTTCTTCAACCTTTAAACCCTTAAACTTTCCAGTGTTTTCTTTCATTATCCCTGAATGAAATTCTGCCTTGTAAATGACTTTTTTTGCTTTCTCCAGCTTATCTAATTCTTTCTGGCTTTCAATTTTCATTTGCTCTGTAATATCTTTTGCAGGGTGTTCACTATAACCAGGTAACTCAATCAAACCAATTGGTTTAATGTCAGCCCATTTTTTTTCTTTTGCCTGCAAGTCTTTTAATGCCTGCCAGTCAAATGGAGCATGGCTTGGAACACTAGTCACAATCCCTGAACCAATATTAGAGTCAATGAAACTTGAAGGCAAAATAACTACTTCTTTTTCAATTAGTGGTGCAATACAAGTTTTTCCAATCATTTCCTTTCCAGTAATTTCTCCAACTTTCTCAACTTTGTCTTTCTGGTGTTTTAACTTCTCAAAACACTTTTTGCTTACAATCCATTTCTCTTTATCAACTTTTACAATAAAATAAGTTTCTTTTGGGTCAACCCACATGTTTGTTATCCCAAAAACTGTTTCAGGGCGTAAGGTTGCAGCCATTATTAACTTGTCTTCAAACTTAAACTTCATTAAAGTAAACTCTTGAATTCCTATTCCTTCGCCTTCCCTTAAATCAGCGTCTCCAACTGGTTCATTGTCTTTAGGGCAAAACCTTACTGGATACTTTCCTTTCCCAATTAGTTTCTTGTCATTCAACCTTTGGTACTGCCATTCAATAAACTTACTGTAATTTTTGTCATTAGTTCTTAACTCTCTTCTCCAGTCAATTCCTAAACCAAGTCTTTTAAAACCAGCCTTATAACCATACTCTGCCTTATTGACAAAGTATTCTACAAAACCTTCAGCTGTCTCTAATTCTTTTAGGTCTTTTACTGGAATCTTAAAGTTTTCAGTCATAACTTTAACTGTTTTTTCATTCCTTTCCTTAACTAACTCAACTCCAGTTATTACTGGTGAGCCAGTAACATGCCAGCCCATTGGCAGCAAAGAATTAAATCCCTTCATTCTATAATAACGAGCAATACTGTCAGTCAAAACATAGGTTCTAGCATGGCCTATATGCATTACTCCTGAAGGGTAAGGGTATGCAACTTGAATGTAAAAAGGTTTCTTGTTTTTGTCAATTTCGGGTTCAAAGACTTTTGCTTCCAACCATTTCTTCTGCCATTTCTCTGAAACTTTCTTATAATCTAAAGACATTTACTCACCCCAAATAGGTTATAAACTTCTTGTTTGAACGGTTTTTTAAAGCTTATTCCTTGAAATTAATTTCTTTCTTTTTGTGTTCAAGTCTTTTTTGTTCTTCTGTTTTTTCTAAATAATTTTCTTTTGAAACAATGCTTTTTCCAAGTTTTTGTTCAATGTCTTTTCTTGTTGAACCCGCTACACTGCCCCCGTCTTTGGCGTCTTTTTCAAGCTTTTGAAATTTTCTTGAATCACGTTCTCTTGTAAGCCTGGTTGTTGTGGCTTCTCCAAGCATTGTAAGAATTGTTTCCAAGTCGTCCATGTGGTCTCTCAAGTTTTGGTTTGGTTTCTTTAGTCCTTTGAATTTCTTGTATTCGTTTGGCGTCATGCCAAAAGTTGCTTTTGAAATTTCTGCTGTAAGAATCGCAAACTCTTTTCCTTCCTGCGCTCCTCTTTTCCGCCATTCGCTTGTTAATTCTTGTCTTACTGCAATTCCTCTGACTCTTTTTTCAATCCATTCATCAGAGTAACCTTTGGCTTTGTATAGTTCTTTCATTCTCTTTTGTGCTAACTCCGGGTTCTCTATTTCTTGTACTCTCTCAAAACCTACTTTTGCAAGCCATAACTTGAATGGTTCAGCTTTAGGTGAAGGAATTGACTGGATTAACCTAAACAGTATTCTTGTGTTGGCGCAGTCAGTTTCTCTTAATTTTCCATCTGGTGCTTCTAATTTCAACTGTACACAATTTGTGGACAGTTCAATTCCATTCTCTAATTCTCTTGATTTTAGCATACTCCAATAATTTCTTGGGTTGTTGCTGTCAGTTAAAGCTTCAACTACATCAATAACAGAAAAAAACCATTCATTTTCATGCCAGGTTCTCCTGATTTTTTTGTCTTGAAAAACAACTAGAGCCTTTTCTTTCATTCAACCACCTTAAAGTTTTACAATAAGATTCTTGAAAAAACTCCTTTAAAAAGGCTTGGAGAGAGAGTGCACTGCCAGTAATAGTATTCAATCACAATCTCACTGCCGGTAATGCAATCATTTGAGAATAAGAGTGTTTTTCAAGGCATTATTTATAAAATTTCTTTCTTTAATCCTTCAACTTCTTCAATTCTTGCTCTAGCTATCTTGTCATTGCCGCCGCCTTTACCGCCAAACTCTTTCAAGTACTTTAAAATTAATTCTTTACAGTCAGCGTTGCTTGCTTCGCCTTTAACAATCAACAAGTCACCATTATTAGTTCCAATAATTACAACAGAGTCTTTCTTTTTTTCAACAATTTCGTGCCCTGTTGAAATTAATTGTTTTTCTGTTGCTTCACCTAACCAAAGTTTAATTTCTTTCTTGTCACTTTTCAATGCTTTTTCAATCAAGTTTTCTGTTGCTCCACCTTCAAGTTTTTCAATTTTTTTTCTTTGCTCTTTCCACTCTCCAAAAAACCTTTGCATTGCTTCAGGCAAGTGTTTTGCTTGAATTCCTACAACGTTTGAAGTTCTTTCAATTAATTCTTGTGTTTTCTGGTTTTCTTTTACTGCTCCCAAACCTGCACTAAAAGTAATTCTTTCAATTCCGTCATGAGGGCTCTCTCTCTTCAAAATCTTAAAACTTCCAATGTCTCCTGTTCTTGAAACGTGTGTTCCAGCACAAGCTTGAACGTCAATTCCTTCAACTTCCAGAATTCTTAAAACCTTTCCAGGAATAAATCCTCCCTGATAAATTCTGAAACCAAACTTTTTCTCTGCTTTATCTCTTTCCATGAAATGACTTAAAACTTTTTTATTTAACATTATTCTGTCGTTAACCATTAACTCTAACTCTTTTAACTGTTCACTTGACAACTTCTTGTAATGTGTTATGTCTAAGTGTGCTTTCCATTCTTCTTTTGCTGCTCCAGCCTGCCAGACATGATTGCCTAACAATTCTCTGCAACTAGCATTCAATAAGTGTGTTGCTGTATGATGCCGCATTAAGTTAATTCTTTTATTCCAGTTAATTTTTCCAAAAACCTTCATTCCAACTCTAAGCTTTTCTGGTTTGTCAACTTCATGTAACACTATGTTTTCTTGTTTTATTACGTTCAATACTTTTGCGTTGCCTAAAATTCCTTCATCGCTTTCTTGTCCTCCGCCTTCAGGGTAAAACAAGGTTTTGTCTAATAACACAAAGCTTCCAATTTTTCCTTTAACTGTTGCAGTAAACTCGTTTAAGTAAGAGTCTTCGTAAAACAATAATTTGGTTTCTTTAAACTTTCTTACCTCAAATAACTTTCCTTTTTCTTTTTTCTTTTCATCTTTTGCCACAATTTTAGAGTAAAAGTCTTGTGGTATTTCAATTCTTATTCCTTGTTTGCCTGCCTCGCTTTCAACCATTTCAGGTGGAATGCCTTGGCTTTCATATAATTGTTTTAATTCCTTGAAGTCAATTTCTTTTCCTTCTTTTTTCATTACTTCAATTCTTGATTTAAGCAAGCGAGAAGTTTTTTCTTTGGTTTCAGCAAACTTTTTTTCTTCTTCTCTTACAACATCTCCAGCACTACTAATTCCTTGCATTAAAGTTTCATCAATTGGTTTCATTATTCCAGCAATTCCTTCAATTAATTTATGGTAATCATAATTAAACCCAAATTCTTGTTTGAAAGAAAAAGCTCTTCTTAGAATGACTCTTAAATTATAGCCTCCGCCTGAATTGCTTGGCAGCATTCCATCAGTTACAGCATACAACACTGTCTTGAAATGGTCTAAGGTTGCATACAGTGCTTGTAACTTTTCTAACTTTTCATACAATTCTTTCTCGCTTACTCCAAGTTTTCCTGCAATTTTTTCTCTTTCCTTTTTCAAGTCTTTTACTTCATCAACATCTAAAGTCCCGCTATACTTACTGTAATCTAAAAACAATTTCTCGTCGATTTTTATTTCATTATCTTTTTTCAATTTCGGTAACAAACTTTCAAAAACAACTTCATAACAGTTTGCTTTCCCACCAGTAAACCAAGCATACCTCTCTAACCCGGCACCCATGTCCACTACTTTATTCTTTAATTCTTTTACGCTTCCATTCAAGTTTTCGTACTGTAAGAACACACAATTACCTAATTCCAGTCCGTGAGCAAAGTATTCCATGCAAGGTCCAAAGTTTCCTCCGCCAGCCCAAACATCTTCAATAAAAACTAAATCTTTTGCCTTTACACCAAGTCTTTTAGTCAAAAACTCGTAATCTAAGCTTAAAGCCTTGTCTTTCCAGTAAAAAGTTCCTTTTTTTCCACCGTTAAACGCGTGCTGTCCAAACATTATAAAGCTAGTAAAATGTGTTCCAGTTACGCCTACATTACTTAAGTCCGGAAACCTAATGCTTGCCTGTGGCACAATCAATGGGTTTGCTGGTGGTTCAACTGAACCATTAACTACGAATGGCTGAAAGTTTGTTATTGAGGCAATAGTAAAGTATAAGTCATCACGCCATCTTGGCACAACTGGATATCTTGAAATGCTTTCATGCCCTTTCTTGCAAAAATAGTTTTCTATTTCTTTCCATGTTTGCGTGTAAGAAAAGTCTTTTCCTTTTTTGCCAATAAAGTCTCTTGTCTCACATGAACTGTCAGCACAATGTTCTCTATCGCTATCAATAGTCCAAAAGTTTTTTCCGCATTTATTACAAGTTTTTCTTTTAAACCCTAAGTCAGTTAAAGCTTTAACTTTGTAATGCTTTTGCCACTTGCTTGAAAACTCTTGCCTTAACTTGTCTTTACTTAATTCAGTCATACACAAATTCAAATGTATGAATGGTTATAAATAGTTTTTGTTGGTTTTCAAAACTTGTATTTTTCTTTTACTTCTTTTTCTGTTAAAACTTTTCTTTTGCCTTTTTTTATTTCTTTATCAATTTTCTGCATTTTTCTTACGGCTAGTTCGTCTTTAAGCATTTAATTTCACTTTAAAAAGTGTTGAGCAGTAGAGAGTAGGCTGCCTTTTGTTTTTTTTCAGCATTGGTCTTAGCGTCAAATGACTTGCACTTGTAGTTACCTTAAAACCGTTTCATCTTACCTTAAAACACTCAATTCTTCATTTCATCGTTATTGTTTTAAGGCGTGTCGTTTCTGTTTTTTAAGGATTCCTTTTCAGGAAAGATAAAACACTCAATTAAGCGTGTTTTCATCATGTAACTTTTGCCAAGTGGGCAGACCTTCCTCGCTTCGAACCCTTAGGGAAGCGGTAGCTGAACTTCTACTACTCAACAAAAATAATTATGTATATGCTAGTATTTAAGGCTTTGCTTTAAGGTTTTTTGGCTTAATTTGGTCTTAATTTAGTGTGCTGTGGTTTAATATACTTCCTTGATTACTATTTTTTTGTAATGCCAAAGAATAACTCTAAAGTTAGCAAAATGATTGATTTTTGTATTAAAGCTTTAATTAATAATTCTTCGTTTGCTGTTAGCACTCAGAAAGAATTTGGGAAAATTTTTATGGAGAATGGTTTACTGGATTTTGCTTCAAAACAAAAAATGGCGGGAGTTAGTTTGCCTAAAGGTGGGCCTGGTTCTGTTCACGGAGTATTACTTTTAGCTAGTCAAATGGGTTTGGTTAAAGAAGAAGAACACAAAAAGTTTTTGGATAAGTATCTTCCTTTAATTAAGCTTGAAAGCGAATTACTGGCTTTATCTCATTCAAACAAGTATGCTTTTGTTAAAGAAATTCTTGAACCTCTTAAAGGAAAAAAATTGTTTGAGAGAGAAAAGGTTTTGAATTCTTTAATTGGTTTTGATTTTAGTTCTTTTTTTTCAAAGAGTGATAAGTTAAGCAGGAAAATTAGTGTGTTGTGGGAAAAGCATTCAATTGCAAGAAGTAAGGCTGCTAAAAGTGAAATTAAGTTAGAAATTGAAAAACTAGAAAAACGTAAAGCAATTGAAACTGCTTTAATTGTTGCTAAAGCTAAAAGCTTGATTGCACGAAAATTATTCAAGCCTGGTTTTAATCAAGAAATAATTAGGTTAACTGCGCCAAGCGACTTAGGAGAATTTTCTAAAAGGCAATTAAATTTTATTTGGGATGGGTTAATGGGCAAAAAAAGTAACAAATCAAGTCAAAGAAAATGAGTTTTTTTGTGTTAACCTTTTTTTAAGTTCAAGTAACTTTGCCTTAAGTTTTTTGTTAACTGGTTTAAGAATTGAGCATTTTCTTTAGTTAAACTTACTTTGTTTTCGCTTAACAAGTATAACAAGGAATTCATTTCAGTTGTTGTCGTAGTAATTTTATCTAGTTCTTTTTGTATTCTTTTTGCTTCTAACAAGTTTAATTGGTTGCAGGCTCCTTTTAGTTTGTAGTTTATTTCCAGTACTCTTTTAATATTTGACACGTTTTCTGGGTTTCTTTTCATTTTAATTAAGTGTTTTTTTATTTGCTGAATGCTTTTGCCTAATTGAATGATAAAGTTTTGTTCTAGTCTTTTAATAGTGTAATCTAGTTTGCTTGTTTTTTCTTTTAATGCTTTTTTTAGTTCTTGGTTTAGTTTACTGATTTTGTGGTTTGATTCTTTTAATTCTGCTTCAAGTTTTCTTTTTTCTGTAACATCATTTAAGCTTACTACTACTCCAGTAACTTTCTTGTTTACGATTATTGGACTGCTTGTAATTATTACTGGAACTAAGTTTTTTTTGCCTTGGTATTCAATGATTTTTGGAGGGTTTGGTTTTCCTTCAAGGTTTTTTTTAAACCTTGAGAGAAGTGAATTCATGTATTTTTTTGGAACAAACAAATCGTATTTTTTTCCAATAATGTCTTTTTCAGTGTATTTTGATTGTTTTAAAAGTGTTTGGTTTGCAAAAATTATTTCTCTTTTATTGTTTAAAATAATCATTCCTTCTTGAATTGAGTCAAACACTGCTTTTAGTTTTTCGTTTAACTCGTTTATTTTTTTGCCTGCTTCCCTGTACTCTGTTACGTCTCTTCCAATCCCATAAATTCCAGTTATCTTGTTTTCTTCTTTTAAAGGCCAAGCATGCCAGTAAATTATTCTTTCTTTTCCTTGACTTATTTTTAATGAGTACTCAAACTTGGCTTGAGTTTTCTTTTTTTTCAATAATTCTTTAAAAATTTTATCAAACTTTAACTTGTTTTCGTCTTCAATTAATTCCTTGAAGTTTCTTCCAATTATTTTGTTTTGATTTAAACCGTAAGTTTCTTTAATGGTTTTATTAATGTAAGTAATATTGCCTTTCAAGTTTGTTTTAAAAAGAATTCTGTTTAAGTCTCCTAAAAGCCTGAAACAATCAATTTTCTGGTTTAATTCTTTTTCTTCTGTCAAAACATCACGCTAACCCAACTTTTTTTCAACCAAACCTTTCTTTCAGCATTTCCTTTAATTCTTTTAAAACAATTTCCGGCAGCCTGTCACCGTCAACCTTTAACAGTAATTTTTTCCTGTCATAATACTCGATTAATGGAGCAGTTTTTTCTTGAAATTCTTTAACTCTTTTTCTTAAAGTTTCTTCATTGTCATCAACTCTTTTAATTAAGTCAATTCCACAGTCATCGCATTTGCCTTCAACTTTTGGGGGAACATTTCTTACATGAAAAATCCTGTTACATTTAGGGCAAGTTCTTCTTCCAGTAACCCTGTCAATCAAGGTTTCAATTGGTACTTCAAAACTTAAAACTAAGTCAATTTTTTTGTTTAAGCTTTCAAGCATTTCATCTAAAGCTTGGGCTTGAGGTAAAGTTCTTGGAAAACCATCTAAAATAAATCCTTTCTCACAGTCTTTTTCTGTTAACCTTTGCTTGAATAATTCAATCATTGTTTGGTCGTCAACAAATTTTCCTGCATCAATTAATTCCTTTATTTTCTTGCCTAACACTGAACTCGTTTTTACTTCTTCTCTTAACATGTCACCGCTTGAAACTTGCGTTATCATGAAATCATTTTTAATTCCTTGAGCGTAAGTTCCTTTTCCAGCGTTTGGTGCTCCAAAAAAAATTAAATTCAATTAACATTCCCCCATTTCCTTTAACTAAAAAATAATTCTATTAAAAATATGCTTGAAAGATTTTTAAAAAGGTCTTATTTTATTGATTGCCGGCAGCCAATTACTTCACAAAAACATTACCGGCAATGCACTCTATCAAAAACTATTTAAACCAACAAAAAACTTAAAAGAATATGAAAAGAATTTACTTGGATTCAAATGTCTTTATTTCTGTCTTGAAAGAGGAGATTGGTCGAAACGTTAGAGGCCTGTTTGTTGAGGCTGGGCAATTTTTTGAAAAAGTCAAACAAGAAAAGCACGTTATAGTTTTGTCTGACTGGTTTTTTGAGGAAGTGATTGAAAATTGTTTTACAGACATAAATGGAATAACAGAATACTTAAAAAACTTGGGTGTTCAGTTAGAGATTGTG
Organism: archaeon; assembly: GCA_043821385.1. Classification (GTDB taxonomy): domain Archaea; phylum Iainarchaeota; class Iainarchaeia; order Iainarchaeales; family JBDRCV01; genus JBDRCV01. Next base: position 21,704 of record JBDRCV010000012.1, read on the forward strand.
AAAAAGCAAAACCCTAATTCCAGAGAGTTAATCAAATTAGGTTTGCATTATTCTGATGCAGTTCATGCAGCAATTGCATTACAAAACAAGTGTGATTGCATTGTAACTTTTAACATTAAAGATTTTGAAAAAGTTAGTCACAAAATAGAAGTTTTTAGTCCTGAAGAATTCTAGTCAAAACCGTTCTTTTTCAAGTATTCTCTTGCATGCCTGTCTCTTTCTTCTCTTGTTGGCATTCCTGGTTTCATTCCGCGAGAAATCGCTAGCTTTCTAAGCTCTATTATTCCGTCACGAAACTTTTTCACGTTTTCACTCAACTCAACGTTTTTATCATAGTTCTTTCTCATTGAATCCTTAATAAACTCGCTTCTAGAAGAATACCTTCCAGTACTAGAAATCAATTCATCAATTGCCTTAGCAAAAGAATCCTCCACAGCAACACTCAACATCTTCACAAAAAACCACCTTATTAACCTGTTAATAATATATTAGTAAAGGTTTTTAAGGGTTACAGTTGTTTATGTCGTAGAAAGTGCAGGAATATGGGGGGCTTTTCCAAAAAATGGTGCGCAACAAATGAGTTTAAAGATTAAATTAAGTGTCGGGAAAAACCCTAAAATGTCGGGCAAATGTCTATCAAAAAACGAATTTTTCTTTTAAAAAAAAGTGTTATAATTCGCGCAATTGGTATAAAGTCCAAGTAAGCCGGTCTCTTAAACTCTTAGTATTGGTTAGCTTAAATAATCGCGTTAGCTTTTATCTCATACTACCAACCTATTAAACGACTGTTCTAATCGGGTTCTCGTCTCTCGCTTAACACTCGAAAGTGAAATTAAAGAGAACGACTGCTTCTTTTCAGGGATGACTTCGAGCTTAGATGCTTTCAGCTCTTATTCATTACAGCGTAGCTACCCAGCAGTGCCTTGTCAGGCAACTGGTACACCAGTGGCTGCGCCCCATCGTTCCTCTCGTACTGAACGGAGCTTTCCTTCAAGCAATCAACACACCCAACAGATAGGAACCATACTGTCTCGCAACGTACTTAACCCAACTAACGTACGGCTTTAATGAGTTAACCCCTCCACCCTTGGCTGCTTATGCACAACCAGGATGCCATGAGCCGACAGCGAGGTAGCAAACCGTGGGGTCAATATGGACTATCACCCACGACCACTCAGTTACCCCCAGGATAAGTTCACTGTTAGACCAGGCTCCCATAAATGGAGCGCTGACGTTCGCTAGACCAAAGTTTCCTTCCTGCACTCCTTGCTGTTCAGAGTACAGTTAAGCCTGCATTTAATCTTGCTCTCCAAGGCAAATTTCTGACTTGCCTGAGCAGACCTTTGGGCACCCCTGATATTCTTTCAGGGGTGTACCACCCCAGTCCAACTACCCACCAAATGTTGTCCCTTTTCAGGTTAGAAGTACAATTTTTAAAGGATGGTGTTACATTGTTGTCTCCACAATTCCTGACGAAATTGCTTCGATGACTCCCATCTACACTCTACAATAAAAATCGTAATTCAGCATCAGGCTGTAGTAAACCTCCGTGGGGTCTTATCCTCCCGTTGGATGTCCGTGGCATATTCACCACGCAGTGAGTTCATCAGGTCTTAGTTAGGGACAGTGGGAATCTCGTTACTTCCTTGGTGCAAGCCAATAATTAGTTGGCAAGGTATTACGCTACCATGAGAGCCTCAGAGTTAGGCCCGCTCTTTACCAACGCTTAGACCCCTTGAAAAGGGCGTTCACGTACTGGCAGTGAGCAGAAGTCAGCCCCTATACACACCATTACTGGCTAGCAGGGACCTGTGTTTTTGGGAAACAGTCGGACTCCCTTTGTTACTGCGACCTACTATTTACTCAATAATAGGCACCCCTTATACCGAAGGTACAGGGCTAATTTGCCGAATTCCCTTAACTAAGTTTTCCTGTTACGCCTAGATCTTCCCAACCAGGGGCACCTTTCTTGGTTCTCGGTACGATCACATGAAATCCTTTTAATTTTTCTTTTCAGGGACTCCAAGCCTTGATTGAATGTTGCCACCATTCCCAGATTTACTGTCGTTCTCACCATTACGGTTCTCCAGACAGTTATCCTGGTTAGACACACAGACAAGTGTGCTCAACCTAGCTCAAAATGTCGAAAAATTAACTATCGTTGCCAAAATCGTATTCATGTGGTGCAGGAATATGAACCTGCTTCCCTTTTGGATTTAAACTTTTTAAGATTCTCCTTAGGATCGACTAACCCTTAGATAACGATTAGCGCTAAGGAACCCTGGCCCTTTCGGCGGAAGAGATTCTCACTCTTCTTCGCTATTACTATTACAAGGATCCATTTTTCTGACAGATCCACTGGAACTTTCACTCCAGCTTCTGCTCTATCAGAACACCTTCCTACGCAATCACTTACAACTGTAAGTGTGTTCAGGTATCGGCAGCTGGTTTAGCCCCGTTTATTTTCAATGCCCTTACCCTGGGTGGGTGAGCTGTTACGCATTCTTTAAAGGATGGCTGCTTCTAAGCCAACCTCCCCACTGTCTTAGCATAAAGACTCTTTTCAGTTAACACTTAACCAGCATTTGAGGGCCTTAACCTGAAGCTGGGTTTTTCCCCTTTTGGAGTAGGAGCTTACCCCCTACCCCCTACTCTAACCTTCTAAGACGGTAATAGATTTGGAGTTTGATAAAAAAGCCGAAAATTTCTCCCCGTTACTTCTTAGTCAGTATCTCTACACCATTACCAGTCTCAGGTTAGGCTAGCCTGAGAGCTATTTCGGAAGGAGCCCGCTATCACCAAGCTCGATTGGCTTATCACTCCTATTCCCGGGTCACCTAAGTAGTTAGACTAACACTAGTGGCAGGCCTCCACCAATCGGTTGATTGGTTTCACCTTGCCCAGGAATATATCGCTTGGTTTCGGGTCTCAAGTCCGTGACTAAAGGCGCTTTCACACCCTTCTCCTCACAATGTTGCGAGAATTCGGTTTCCCTTTGATTCAAAGCTTGACACTTTTAATCTTGCCACGCCCTTGAACTCCCTTGCTCGTGCTTCGTGACGAACGACACAACGCTGATCGGTTTTCCTCGTACTGCCAGATTGCTCTGGGTTCCTTCGGAAAACGTCGTTTCTTTAACGCCATGCCTACCTATCATCATTCAGTTTCAAGTGCTTTTCAACCCCCGCTAGGGGTACTTTTCAACTTTCCCTCACGGTACTAGTATACTATCAGTCTCAAGACGTGTTTAGAATTAGGAGTTTATTCTCCCACATTCCCAAGCAATATCCAATGCTTGGTACTCTTAAAAGAAAAGACTCCACCCATTCAACTTTGTTTACGAGACTATCACTCTCTCTGGTACTTCTTTCCAGAAGACTTCAACTCGTTAAATGGCAGGTACTTTCCTCCCAACCCACATCTCCCTTACCTTACAATAAGGGATTCAGTTTGTTCTATACCGGTTTCGATCGACTCTAATAACGGCATCGCAATTGCTTTCTTTTCCTGCAGGTACTAAGATGCTTCAATTCCCTGCGTTCTCTCTTATCTTACGACAAGTAATTCAAGAATCCTTGGCTCTAGGGTTGCATGCACCTCCCCAAGGCTTATCGCAGCTTGCCACGCTCTTCTTCAACGCTTGAGCTTAGTTATCCACTGAATGATTTAAAGACCTAAGCTTACTTGTTAAACTTACCAATGCGCGAATCATTTAACCGTAAATTGTATAGTAAGACGGTTATCTTCTAGCTCTAACAAAATAACTTGTTAAAACGCTTTTTTAATTTTTCTTTTTTTCACCAAATTTTTTGGCAGTGAAGTCAATCGCAAAGCGACAGAACATTACTGCTAAATTTTTTCGGCGAGTGGACCCGGTGGGATTCGAACCCACGGCTTCTGCCTTGCAAGGGCAGCGCTCTACCACTGAACTACGGGCCCTTAAAGGCAGGGCTTGCAAGATTTTACATTCTTGTAAATAATTCTTTTTTTAAAACGGTGTTACCCGTTTTGCAATCTTCTTTGGCTGCGAAGCAGCCTGCCACCAGAGGTGGCAGAAGATTGTCGCCGAATCTTTTCGGCGTATTGAAGGAGGTGATCCGTCCGCAGGTTCCCCTACGGACACCTTGTTACAACTTAGCCCGCCTCACGAGATTTAGAATCGTTACAACCAAATGGTTGAGCCTCATCCAAACCTTATTCGGCTGGCTTGATGGGCGGTGTGTGCAAGGCGCCGGGACGTATTCACCGTGTGATAGTGACACACGATTACTGGGGATTCCAATCGTTCATGAGGATGAGTTCCAATCCTCAATCCGAACCAAGATTAAATTTAGGGGATTACCTTGCCCTTTCGGGTTTGGGACCCTTTGTTTTAACCATTGTATGCCGCGTGTAGCCCAGGAGATTCGGACCATACAGACCTATCGTCGCCCACTCCTTCCTCCAAGTTACCTTGGCAGTCTCATTAGAGTGCTTCTCTTCAAAAGAAGAAAATAGCAACTAATGACATGGGTCTCGCCCGTTGCCTGAGTTGACAGGACGCTTCATAGTACGAGCTGGCGATGGCCATACCGTACCTCTCAGCGCGTCATGCAAACCCTTCAGGTTGGCAATCATCCTGCTGTCGCCCCTGGTAAGATTTCTGGCGTTTTATTCAATTGAACCGCAGCATCCACCCCTTGTAGTGCGCCCCCGCCAATTCCATTAAGTTTCAGTCTTGCGACCGTACTCCCCAGGCGGTGGACTTAATGGCTTCCCTTCGGCACCCCCATGCCTCGTAGGCATTAGGACACCTAGTCCACATCGTTTACGGCTGGGACTAACCGGGTATCTAATCCGGGTTGCTCCCCCAGCTTTCGTTCCTCACCGTCAGAACCGTTCTGGTTAAGCGCCTTCGCTACTGGTAGTCCTCCTAAGATTATAGGGTTTCACTCCTACCTCAGGAATTCTCTTAACCTCTCCCGGTCTCGAGTTTAATAGTATCTTTGGCAAGCCAAAAAGTTGAGCTTTCTGATTTCACCGAAGACTTTTTAAACAGGCTACGAACGCTTTAGGCCCAATATTAGTGGACACCACTTGTGGGGCACGTATTACCGCGGCGGCTGGCACGCGCCTTGCCCCCCACTTATTCCTAAAGCTTTTTAAACTTTAGAAAAGCCAGCAATGCTGGCACTTGAAATCCCCCTATCACACTTTCGTGCATTGTAAAGGTTTCTCGACTGCTGCACCCCGTAGGGCTAGGGACCTTATCTCAGTTCCCTTCTCCGGGCTCCTTCTCTCAAAGCCCGTACGGATCTTCGGCTTGGTGGGCAGTTACCCCGCCAACAACCTAATCCGCCGCACACCCATCCTTAGGCGACTCAAAAACATGATTTTGAGTCCTTTAAATAATAAGTCCTTCCAGAATTTGTTATTTATAGAGCATTATGCCCAGTTTCCCAGGTTTAACTCTTCCAAAGGGTAGGTTGTGTACGTGTTACTGAGCCGTACGCCAGAATCACTCATAGTTGTGACTCTTAAACTTGCATGTCTTAATAGGATCCAAGAGCAGTATCCGCCAGCAGGATCAGCTGGAATTGGATATAGCTTTGTAGCACACATATTTGTAGATGAATTACTTACAAGAATAATGTATCTTGCAAACCAACATCAAACTCAATAAAGCTTGAGTTCTCATCCCCCCAAAGAATTCTCAAAGGAAACCCCTCGAAAGTGTTCTTTGAATCCAAAGAAAAATTTGAATTAGGATTTACTGTTATGTTTCACTATAAGTATTACTACAAGAGTTATATTTAAATGTTTCTTTTAAAATTTGTTGTTATGTAATTT
>JBDRCV010000013.1:0-16214 GCA_043821385.1 archaeon
TTCTCTAAAAGCAGAATACAACCAATCTCTTTTACAAAAGAAGATAACTCGCTTAAAACAAGCAACTGCTCTTCTATAACCTTTTCTTCAGGAAAGTGCCCCGGGGCGTGAATTACAAAAGTTTTGCATTCAACTCCAGAAAAACTTTTAATAAGTTTTTTTTGTTCCTCCAAAATAGTATCCTCATTAATATCCAGTAAGTGACAAACTTTTATTGGAAGAATTTCAATTAATTCCTTTAAACTGTCCTTGTTTACTCCTTTACTAGTTCCATGAACACTCAATTCAGCAAAATCAAAACCTAGAGCTTTAATGTTCTCAAATTCTTCTTTTAAATTAAAGTTAGCGTAAGCAGTAGCACCAATCAATGGTTTCATAGAGAAATTTTGTTTGAAAAGTTATTTAAAGAAGTTGTGTGAAGTAAATAACAAAAGTATTTAAAGCCATTTGTAAAAAGATGTTTATATGGTGTATAAATATGAACTACCTAAACCAATTCAAATAGATTTAATTGGTAAAGAAGGATTTGAATTAAGAGAAAAAGCTATTGAATTTGTGAAAAACATTAAAGTCAAAAACATTGAAGCAGGAACTACAGAAGAACAGTCTTACGGAATCCTAGCAGAAATAGTTATAAGAAATAAATTAGGAATAGAAGAACCAAACCCAGAGAACAGACAACTTGGTTGGGATTTAAAGCTTCCCTCTAAAGTAAAAGTTGACGTTAAATGCAGGGGCGGCACTTTACCATTTAAAGAACGTTATCTTGGAACTGGAAAAATAGAAAGAGAAGCTAAACATAATTTTTTTGCTCGGCAAGTTTGGGACGAGCGGCTTGATGCAGATATTTATATTATGACTCACCTTGAAACCCCAAAACCTCCAAGAGGTAAAAAAACTGCATTGCCTGGAACATTAAGGCAAAGAAAATGGAAGTTATACTTATGTGGATGGGTTTCAAAAGAGCGTGTAAAAAAAGAAGGAGTCTATCTGCCCAGAGGATCTGTCACAGAACAAGGAAACAAGTGGTTTTCTTATCGAGGAAATGAAATAGAATTTTATAACCAGCACTTAAATGGTTTCAAACAAATTAAAGACATTATGACAATTGAAAAAAAAGATGTTTTAACAGATGGAAAAAAAGCAATGAATTTGCATTTAACGTCAGTCGATGCTATTAGAATTGCAATTGAATTGAAAGGTTACGAAATATTGAATGACAAAGATTTAAGTTTTTTAAAAGCAAAATTAAAGATTGACCAAGTACCGCCAATTCTTCACCCAAACCAATATTATCATTTATTAAAGTGGCTTAAAAGCAAATCAATAATTAAAGACACGGAAATCAAAGAATTCTCTAAAATCATGCAAGAAGAGGCATATTCAGAATAAAAGTATCACCATTTCTGGGCTTATTAATGTTAGTTAATTTTTTTTGACTTGAATTATATTTAAATTCTTTTCTAGCTTTCTCTATTCTTTCATTACAAACTTTAACCATATCAATTTTCTTTTTATGATGCAAAATGTTTTCTTTATTTAATTCTATTCCAATAAAATCCCTTCCTTCAAGAATTGCCGAAACAAGAAAACTACCGCTTCCACAAGTATTATCTAAAACTATTTCACCCGGCTTTGTAAATGTTCTTATTAAATACCTCCCTAAAGAAATTGGTTTCTGTGTTGGGTGGTAAATTTTGCCTTCAGACTCTGCAGTTTTAAAATAAACAACATCAGAAGGGTATCTTTCACCATTACTTTTAACATGACTTACATTAAATAAGCCATATGAACCAGTATATTGATCTTTCCTTAAACCTTTATCATAAGCGACTCCAATAGTTTTTTGCGGGTCATATGTCGGCTGCTTTTTGTAGAATATGCAAATATCTTCATGTTTTCTTAAAGGCTGTTTCTTTGCATTTAAAAAATTAGTGGCCTTTGACTTAATCCACACTATTTTATATTTAAACAATTTAATATTACTAGATATTAATTTATTTGTAAACAATCCTTGAGAAGTCAAAACAATAACTCCATTATCCTTAATTATTCTCTCATACCTTTTCCATAACTTATTAAGAGGAATTATTGAATCCCACTCATTTTGAGTAGTCCCATAAGGCAAATCACATAAAATCATATCAATTGATTTAGACGGGAAGCCTTGCATTACCTTTAAACAATCCCCCACTATAACCTTATTCTTGAATCCTTCAACTTTATTCATTTAATTCACCACAAAAGACAATTAATCAATAATAATTACACGTTTTAATTTATTATATTTAATGGTTTACTGTTCTTGTTTATGTAACTATATTTCCTCCAACTTACCAAACAAAAGCGTTTTAAATAACTTAAACCTTTAATAATTGGATTTAAATGATTGACTTGAAAGTAAAACAAGTAGTTCGAGACATTAAGAACCTGAAAATTCAGGGCGCAAGCAAAGTACAAGAACAAGCAGTAAAAGCTTTAATTGAATTAATTGAAAAAGATGAATCAAAACACGTTAAAGAATTTGACAAGAAATTAAAAGAAAACGCACTATTATTATTAAATTCAAGGCCAACAGAACCAAAACTAAGAAACATTATCAGACTAGTTTTAAAAAACATGAAAATAAAAATTAACTTAATTGACAAGAAAAGCATGGTGTTAAAAGAATTACTTGAATTTAAGAAAAAAGACTTACAGGCAAAAGAATTAATAACAAAATTTGGAGCAGAATTAATTCAAAAAAACAATGTTATTTTAACTCACTGCCACTCTCACCGAGTAGAAGACATTCTAATTAAAGCACACAATCAAAGAAAAAAATTTAAAGTTTACTGCACTGAAACCAGACCCTTTTTTCAAGGAAGAATTACTGCAAGAAACCTGGTAAAAGCAGGATTAAACGTTACACTAATAGTAGACAACACAACCAACAGCATAATGAAAGAAGCAGACATTTTTTTGACTGGCGCTGACGCAATAACAAGCACCGGCAATCTAATAAACAAAATAGGCACTTCACTGCACTCATTAAGTGCTAAAAAAAATAACACTAAACACTTTACAGCCTGCACTTTAAGCAAGTTTGATCCCATAACCTTGCTTGGATTACAAGAACCAATAGAAGAAAGAAACCTTAAAGAAGTCTGGGATAAACCGCCAAAAAAACTAAAAATATTTAACCCAGTATTTGATGAAACACCAAACCACCAGATAACCGGCTACATTACAGAAGAAGGAATTTTAAGCCCTCAAGCATTTGTAGTAAAAGCCTTAACTTTAACAGACCTAAAGACAAGTAACCATTTAAGCAAACTAATAAACTTAAAGTAAGAATTAAATGAATTAAAAAATTTAAAGTAAGAATTAAAAAACACAAAAAAAGAATTAAAAAAAATAAAGTGAGAAAAATGAAATACATTAAAAAAATGACTGCAAAAAACTTTGACATTGAAGCAGGCAAAATGGTCAGTATTTTATGCGAGCATGACGCTAAAGAATTAGGAATAATGCCTTTAGACAGAATTGAAATAAGAAACCCAGAAAACAATAAAAGAATCGTAACAGTTGCAGACACAACTGACTCCATGTTAACTTGTGGACAAATAGGGTTATTTGAAGACGTGACAAGAGTTTTAAAAGTCAGAAAAAATGGTTTGCTTGAAGTTAATGCAGTGCCAAGACCTGAAAGCGTTAACTATATTAAAAACAAATTAAGAGGAGACAAACTAACAAAAAAAGAAATACTTGAAATAGTTAAAGGAATTGAATCAAACACTTTAAGTGAAGTGGAAGTCAGTGCTTTCATGGCAAGCGTTTTTATTCACGGCTTTGATCTAGAGGAAACAACTTTTATGACTAAAGCATTAATTGAAACAGGCGAAAAACTAAAAATAAACAAAAAACTAGTCGTAGACAAGCATAGTGTTGGAGGAATTAACGGCAGAGCAACCATGATAGTAGTGCCGATAATTGCAGCTAACGGCTTGTTTATTCCAAAAACTTCAAGCAGAAGCATTACTTCAGCAGCAGGAACAGCAGACGCAATGGAAGTATTATGCCCAGTAAACCTTTCAATGAAAAAAATTAAAAGCATAACAGAAAAAATTGGCGGGGTAATAACTTGGGGCGGAGCCATTAACTTAGCTCCAGCAGACGACAAAATAATTAAAATCGAACACCCCTTGTCATTAGATCCAGAAGGACAAGTTATTGCCAGTGTGTTAGCAAAAAAGGCCAGCGTTGGAGCAAAAATAGTGGCAATAGGAATTCCAGTAGGGCCTGAAACCAAAGTAAAAACCATGAATAAAGCAAGAGACATGGCAAAAAAATTTGTTACTGTTGGAAAAAAACTTGGAATGAAAGTTCACGTGGAAATAATTGACGCCAGCGAACCAAGCGGTTTAGCTTTCGGACCAGCATTAGAAGCAAAATATGTTCTGGAAATACTTGAAGGAAAATTTTACGACAACCTGGCAGAAAAAGCCTGCAGTATAGCCGGAAAATTACTGGAAATGAGCGGCAAAACAAAAAAAGGACAAGGAAAACAACTAGCAATTCAAACCCTGAAAAACGGTAAAGCTTTAAAAAAAATGCTTGAAATAATTAAAGCTCAAAGCGGAAAAATCAAGAACTCAAAACAAGTAAAATTAAGCAGCCTAACCCACACTATAACCGCCAAACAATCAGGAATGATTTACAATGAAAACATTTACAAAATCGTTGAAATTGCCAGAACTGCCGGCGCTCCAGCAGACCACCAGGCAGGAGTAATGCTGCATTTTAAAGAAGGACAAAAAGTCTTGAAAGGAGAAAAACTATTCACTATTTACTCGGAAAACAAAGTCAAACTAGAGCTAGCAGTAAAAAAAGCATTAAGTTTAAAACCAGTTGAGTACAAGAAAACCATAATTGAAGAAGTCGTTTAAGAATTAGAAAAGAAAAAACATTTAAGATTTAAAAGAAAAAAAACTATTTTTTTGGAGGAATTACAATGATTGTAAAAGAAGTAATAGCAGACTTTTATGGAGTAAAATTTGAATTATTAAATAATGAAAAGTTCCTGAAAAAAATCTGCATTGAAAGCGTTAACAACACTAAAGCCAAAATAGTAAACAAGTTAATTCACTGTTACAAACCACAAGGAGTAAGCGTAGTATTGTTGCTGGCTGAATCACACTTGCTTTTTTACACTTACCCTGAACTAGGTTACGCTAGCTGCAGCGTGTTATTATGCAATGACAAAATGAATGCAATGGAAGTAATAACTGACCTGGAAAAATTCCTGAAACCAACAAAAACAATAACCAAAAAAGTCCCGCACAAAATGCCTGAAATAAAAGAAACCAGAAAACAAAAAAAAGATTAAACCAATTCGTTGAATGATTTAACTAATTCATTTACTTCTAACTGGCAGACTTTAAGGTTAGAGAATTCTTGTTCAGTTAATTTAATGTTTTTTTGCAAGCGTTTTTCAAGAAACGGTTTTGCGTGAGTTAAGGCTTTAGCGTAATTCTTGTTCTTGAACCTGAATAACTCTAAAACAAAAAACGAAAACAACTTCAAATCACTAACTGGTTGTTTAATGGTTTTCTTGTTTAAAACCATTAACTCGAAAAGAATCTCTGGTTTAGGGTAAAAAGACTTTGGTTTTACAACACCTTTTCTTTCAATTTCAAACAAATACTGGGTTAAAACGCTTAAAGAATTATAATCCTTAAAACCAGGCAAAGCTGAAAGTTTTTCAACTGTATCTGAAGGCAGTAACAAAACAGCTTTACTGAAATCAAATTCAAATAACTTAAACATCAAGTTCTGGGTTTTATGGAATGGAGGAAAAGCAATAACTTTATCAAACTCTAGTTTTCCAGCGAAAGAAAAAAAGTCTTCGTTAAACAATTCCAGTTTTTTCTTTGAAAGTTCTTTTTCAAATCTTTCAATTAAAACTTTCTGTAAAGTTTCATCAAACTCAAAACCAATAAGCTTTTTGCAGTGAGCCAGAATTTCCGTTGAAAGAAAACCAGTTCCCACGCCAACCTCTAAAACAACTTCCTTTTCACTTAACCCTGCAAGAGAAACCATTTTCTCTAAAACTTTCTCATCAGTAATAAAATGCTGTGACAACTGCCGCCTAGGAAAAAATCTAAACAAAGACATTAATTCAGTGAGTTCAGGAAACAAAGTCATAAAAAGAATAGCATACAATCAGCTTAAGAATTTTTCTTTTATAAATAAGTATATGAGGCTCACTCTAAGGGAGACGTGCAACGTTATAAACTGCAGAGCAGTGTGCTTGAAAAACTGTCCAAAACAAGTAAAAGAACCAAGATTGTTTAACTGCCAGCACTGCGATAAAGAACAAGCAAATTGTTTTAATTACTGTCCAAACAACGCAATCTTCGAAGCATCAGAAGGCATTTTAAGTGTTGACCAAACAAAATGCAAAGGCTGTGGGATTTGTGAAAAAAAATGCAAGAACAATGCAATAACAGTAATTAACGGCAAAGCAGTTAAATGCGATTTGTGTGCTGAAAAAGACTTTAATGCCAGCTGTCATAAAAACTGTAATTCCAATAACTTGAGCTTAATTAAAACAATTAAAGACATTAAAACAATTGAAAAACTTTTAGGCTGGCGTACTACAAGCATTACTAATTTCAGGGTTTTAACAGAGAAAAACAGTTACAGGATAATTGAAAAAAATAATAAAAAGTTTTTTGTTTTAAAAAATGTTCCAGAATTATCAAAACAAGAAGCAGTATTAATTCAAAACGTTTTAAATGAATTCAAAGTTAGTGCAAGCAAAGAAAACTTGAATGATTTTTTAACTGATTACTGTGAAAAAAACCTTTTAGAATTAGAACAACAACAATTAGACTACTTGTTAAAAATAATGCTTGACTCAGTTAACTCTTTCGGACCATTAAATGACTTGCTTGAAAACGAGTTAATTGAAGAAATAACAATTAATGGTTTGGGAGAAAAAAACGTTGTCAGACTCTACTACCAAAACCTTGGCTGGTTAAAAACAAACTTGTATTATTGTGACGAAAAAACAGTTAAAAATTTAGTAAACAAGATGAGTTCAAAAACTGGAAGAACCATTAACCTGAAAAACCCTTACCTGAATGCCTGCCTGGAAGACGGTTCAAGATTAAACGCTTTAATTGACCCTTTAACTTTAAACAGTGTAAGTGTTACAATCAGAAAGTTTAAGAAAAATCCTTTAACTTTAATTAACTTGATTGAAAGCAAAACCTTGAGTTTGGAAGCAGCCAGCCTGTTGTGGATGTTAATGCAAGTAGACTTGTCAGTAATTATTGCAGGAAATACTGGCAGCGGCAAGACAACAACCTTGAATGTCTTGCTTTCAGTTACGCCTTTAGATGAAAGAATTATTGTAATTGAAGAAACACCAGAATTACTGATTCCACAAGAACACAAAGTAAAACTAGTTACAGCAGAAAATTTGAAGATTAGCATGCAGGACTTAATAGTTAATTCTTTGAGAATGCGCCCTGACAGAATAATTGTAAGCGAGATAAGAAGCGAAAAAGAAGTTAAAGCTTTTTTTGATACCTTGCTTGCAGGACAAGGAAAAGGTTCTTTTACAACCTTTCATGCTTTAAGCGCCAAAGAATGCCTTCAAAGACTTAAAAGTTTAAGTGTAAACGAAAGCGATTTAAGTTCAGTTGACTTAATAATAGTCCAGAAAAGGCTTGACAAAATTAACTTAAAGAAAAACAAAAGAAAAGAAGTCAGAAGAATAACAGAGTTAAGTGAAGTCACAGAAGAAAACGGCAAGGCAAAAATAAACCAACTGTATGCTTACGATTACAAAAAAGACTCGCTTCAAAAAACTGGTTTAATGATTAAATTGAAAAAAAAGCTCTTGGAAGCCTTTAACTTGAATGAAAAAGAATTAGAAAAAGAGTTAAAGCACAGAGAGAAAATACTGGAAAAACTACTTTACAAGAATTATAACTTACAGGAATTTCTGGAAGTGATTAATTGAAGAAATTAATTGCTTTAAGTTTAGGAAGCCTTGCAGTATTTTATGGTTTAAGCATTACAGAGAATTACTTTATTGCAATTGCTTCAGGAATAATTGTTTCTGCATTGGTTATTGCTTGGTTTCATTTTAAGCCGCTTAAAAAGAAAAAAAAACTTAAAGGGTTAATTGAAAAAGAACTGCCTTTTATTTTAATCTCGCTTAACATGCAATTACATTTAGGCGTAAGTTTTTTGAAAGCTTTAGAGAATTCAACAAAAGAAAGTACGGGAATAATTTCAAAAGAATTAAACAAAGTTTTAAATGAAATAAGAGAACAAGGCTCCAGCGTGCAGGAAGCATTACTTCATGCAAGTGAAAGAAATGACAGTACTTTGTTTAAGCGAACCATAACACAATTAATAGTAATTTACGAGCAAGGAAACCAGGAAAACATTAACTCCTTAAAAGTTTTATCGAAAGAAATTCTTGCAAGACAAAAAATTATTGCAAAAGAATTTTCAGGAAAATTACTGATTTTAAGCTTATTATTTATTGCAGTGTCAGCAATTGTTCCCGCCTTGTTTCAGGCACTGGTTATTGTTGGTTCAAGTTTTCTTAGTTTAACTATTACTCCAATTCAAGTAATTGTTTTCAGTGTAATATTGATTCCCTTACTTGACATTGGAATCCTGTATTATATTAAATTAAAGACTCCAGAATTCTTGAAAGGTGATTAAATGCTTGAATTCCTGATAGCTGACAAGCAAAAAAACCTTTATCTTCAAACAATCTTACTTGAATCACTTATAGTTTTTCTTGTAATAAATTATAGTTTTCCTTTAATTAACTCAATTCTTTTTCTGGCTGTTGGAGGAATAACTCCTTTTGTTTTCAATTACTTTTATTCCTTGTTCTTGAAAGAAAAAAATAAAAGAGAAATGGAGTCAAGCATTCCAGACTTATTGTTTCAGGCAGCATTACTGCCAGAAAACACTGAAATAAGAAAAACCTTAAAATATTTTTCAGAATCAAATTATGGAAAACTAAGCTTAGAGTTTGAGAAAGCATTAAATGAAGTTAACCGCGGAGCAAGCGTTAGTGAAGCATTAAACAATTTAAAACAAAGAAACAATTCAAGAACAATTAACCGTGCAGTAAACTTGTTGTTACAGGCAAGCGAAACAGGCAGTAATTTAAGTTACCTTTTCAAAGAAACAGCAGAAGACTTACTTGAAGAAAGAATTGTTTTAAAGGAAAGAATTGCAACAACAATAATTGAAAAATATACTTTGTTGTTAGCCGGCGGAATAATTGTGCCGGCAATTCTGGGATTGCTTGTTGGAATGATTTCAAAAATGAATTTCACTAACTTGAGTCTGCTTGAAATTGGTTTAACCTTAACAGAAAAAAATGAACTGCTTAACGCGGCATTACTATCAAACCAATTATACATAATAGAGTATGCTTTGCTTGCAAGCGTTTTTCTCTCCATTCAAGAAAACAACTTAAAGAAAGCAGTCATTTATGCAAGTGTTTTACTGCCTTTAAGTTTTGTTGTCTATAACCTAGCAAAAGGCTTTTAAACAAGTAAAACTTATTATTTACTAGTGTTTTGAAATGACTATTAAAACTGAAATTGATTTTATTGAGTATGACAAGAACTTGAATTTAACTGGTTTTACTTTGATTGAAGGTTTTCCTGGAATGGGGTTAGTTGGCACGATTGCTGTAAAGTATATTGCTGACAAACTTGACTTCAAGGAAGCAGGCTACCTGGACTCTGATTTGTTTGTGCCAATTATTAGAATTCATGAAGGCAAACCAGTGCATCCTTCAAGAATTTATGTTTCAACACAACACAAACTGGTTTTAATTTTATCAGAACAAATTATTCCCAGAGCCTATGCCAAAATGCTTGCACGCAAGGTAGTGGAATGGATTAAAAAGAAAAAAATTTCAAGAGTTATTAGTCTTGCAGGAATTAACTCTAATGAAATGGTAAAAATTTATGGTATTGCGGCAAACAAGAAATCAGAAACAGAGTTAGAAAAGTATAACGTTCAAAAAATAAAGGAAGGCATTACAACCGGAGTAACAGCATTAATTTTACTGAATTTAAGAGAAAGCAATGTTATTGCTTTTTCACTGCTTGGAAACGCTAAAACTCCAACAGATTACAAGGCGGCCGCGGCAACCATTGAAAAATTAAACGAAATAATTCCACCAAACTTTGAAATCGCGCCACTAATGAAGGAAGCAAGACAAGTTGAAAAAGAACTAGTAAAACAATTAAACGCAATGAAAAAAGGCGAAGTAGAAACCAAAAAAATTGAAGACAAACTGCCAATGTACTCTTAACTAGTCTTTAATTATTCTTATTCTAATCAAAGCCTGACTAACCATCAATACACTAATTAAACTAATAACAAATAATGCTAAAAGTAACGGTTGTTCTGGCAGTGAAGGCAGTTGAGGGAAAGGAGACGAAGATTGTTGCCCGCCGTAAACCATGACATTGGTTCCAGGCTGGCTTGAAACACTGCCATCCTCATTAACTTGCGTTGACATTCCTTTCTGTTTAAAGTCCTCGTTTAATGGAATCATTTGCCCGTTTTCAGTATACCAGCGGCCGGTTTTTGGATCATACCAAAAGCCACCGTTTCTTCCTTGAGCTCTCAACAATGGCTCTATAACTCCATTAAAGTCAAGTAACGGTTGTCCGCCTTCAGTTGAAAAGTCCATAGTGTGAGTTTTACCGTCAGCAGTTGTAATCTTTATTGTGCCGTCAGGTTCTTGAGTAATGGAAGTAATTTCTTGCTCGTAAACGTTTCCTGATTCCTTGTCAATAACTTTCATCATTTGCTTGCATTCTGGTGCAGGACCAGCATAAAACATTATTATTTTTGAAGGAGTTTCAAAAATCTGGAAAGGCCCAACGCCCTGTAAAGCATTATTCATTTTTAAAGCTTCAGCTTGATCTGCTTCCGAGCCAGGATTTCCTGCAATAGACAAATTAACTGCAGGTTCCTCACAACTAGTTAAAGGATTAGTTGCAGTTGTTAACTCTCCTTTAAAGTCTGCTACCTTTTCTCCGTCAATGCTTGCAGGGTGTTCAACCCACAAAATTAATTCATTAGTTGACGGCTTAAAAATTATTATTCCTTCCTCAAACTGAATGGCAAGCATTTTTCCAAGGTTAGGGAATTCCTGCGGCAATAATTCAGTGTCACGATTTAAAGAAATTTTAACTTTAGAATTACTGCCTTCAGCAATTTTTCTAGTCAAACCAGATGCAATAATTTCATCTCCAGCAGGAATAACTTGCGGGTAGTCGTTTGTTGCAATATTCTTAACATAACCTAAAACACTTGTCAAATTATTTGAACTAAAAGAATTATAAGTCTGCTCTTCAATTCCAGCCTGAATACAATTTAAAGCTGCAGAATCCAAAACAATTAATTCACCGTTAGCATTAATTTCAAACAAGTCAGACGTTGAATCACTTAAAGGAATAAAAGTCATTTTTTGAGGAATAACTTTTGCAGGAATCTTAAAATTAGTGTTCATCATTCTAACAAAGTCAGCTTTATCTGTTCCAATAACTGTCTGCCCGTCAACTTCTAAAGTTCCTTCACCATAATCAATAACCATTTCACTGTTAGTGTCAGGGTCAACAATAATTTCTTTCCCGCTATCACGATATTTTGACGGCCACAAAGTACTGTCACCAGCAACAAAAATATAAAACAACTGAAATCCTTCCATCATTCCCTGCGCTCGAGCATCAGAAAAAAGCAAGGCTTCAACAACATCATTGTCTTCAGTTTGTTCAACTATTTTGTCAAGGTTTTTTCCAATTTCTTTAATTGGCTGAGTTAAAGGATTATCTGGCTGTGACTGCAGGAATTCCTGAAAGCCATCATTTCCAGTTTGAATTGCATCCTTTAATTGTTCTACTGGATCTTCAGCTTTCTCTTCCTGTAACTTTGTTGGAACATAAAAATGCGTATAATAACCTTCCTCACTGTCAACACATTCTTTTAGTTTTGGAGCAATTTCAAACATTTGCACTCCACTAGCAAACAAACCCAAACCAACTCCAGGCAAACCACCAAAAAGAAATGGCCCAACATAATAAGCAAGATTCTCTCCTAAAGCCAGAACTCCTGCAGCAGACGCACTCTTAGGCAAAACAAAACCAATATTCAAACCCAAAACAGTTAACTCTTCAAGCTTGTCCTTGCAAGTCGTTTTTGCTTTTATGGCTTCCTCTAAATCAATGTTTTCTCCATCACCTTCCTCTGTTTTTCCCTTTAAATCACTTTGATGAGTGTAAGAAATCAATGTCTGACCATACTTTTCAAGATTACTTTTCTTAGTGTCTTCAAGAACATAAACAGTTAAGTCTTTGTCAGGAGTAAAAAAGTTAGGGTTAAACTGTGAAAACTCTTTATTTGAATTAAAGCTAACAGTACAACCATCACATTCTCTTGCACCAGTAACATAAACTGCTAGATTGTCAACTTCATTTCTCACAATATGACTTTTAGCAAACTTTTGATACTGTTCTTTAACAACATCAATTTCTTGTGCAACAGAATCTAAAAGTCCAGCAATAGGAAAAAAGAATGAATGAATTGCCTGCTCAAACATGTCTCCTTCATCCGAACCAGTGTTAGAAAAAAAGTCAATATAAGAATACTGGTATAATTCACCGTTTTCTTTTGGAGTAAACTTTATTTCACTCCAAGTTTTAGGTAACTGGTAAACACTATATTCAGGCAAAAAACCTCCAGCACCACGTTTTGCCTGCCAAAAAACAGTTGGCAGAAAAGTCCAGCCAAGAGCACCCTTAACACTCCCAAACATACTCTGGTATAATGGCGGCTGACTTTTACCCCACCAATCCAAAGCACTCCAATAACGCTTTGAACCCCAAACTTTTTCATTAATCGCAGGCTTAACAAAACCTTTCAAGTAAGTTCCTGCATCATTTACTCTCTTGCCGCCAAACCTAATAAAATCCTTTAAAAGCGCTTCTGATTCAATTGGATCTGCAGCATCAAAAGCCGCATTATAAACGTTAACGAAAGTCATTTCACTATTTTCTTTGATTGCTTTCTCAACAGACTCTCTTGAAATAAGAAGTTGCTGTACTCCTTCTTTAGTATTAATTTCCATTACCTTTCCATTCCAAGTACTCAAAGGAATCTCTGACTTAAGAGAGCCAAGACTAATACCTGACGTTAAAGGCTTGTCTTTTGCAGCCTTAGACAAAGTATAAGTCAGAACTTTGCCTTCCTTATTAACCACAGCAGCAGCAGCATCAGTAACTAGTTTTTTATCAGGAGTATTTTTCAGTATGTAGTCTTCTCCAAAAACAGTGTTTAAAGTAACCTTGTAACCAGTTGAAGAGTCAGCGTTAATCATTTCACCAGAATCAAGATACCTGATAAAAGTGTTCTTGGTTTGCAGGTTATTTTTAATGAATTCTTCAGGAATCTCAATTCCAAAATTAGTTAGGCCTTTTAATTTCTCTCCTTCCTTGTACATTTTTAAAGCAACACTTTTAACTTCCTCATTTGTAATTCCTTTAGCCAACGCATTAGTCTTAACGTTAAAAGCAGGCACAATTTTACCTTCCTTAATTTTGCCAAAATCCATTACATTAGTTTGTCTAAACTTAGCTTCCTTAATAACTTGGTCAGAGTAACCAACAATTTCCGCCCAAACCTTTTTTTGCTTGTCAGAAAGCTTTGACAACGAACCACCAGGATGATACCTGTTACGAATTTTTGCAGCATTAGCAGCACCATTAATGTTATGCATCATATCATACCATTCCTGATCCAAATCATACTCTGCAGCCAGAGCTTTAACTGTTTCGCCCCTATCCTCCGAAATCCACCTGCCTTTTTGTCTAGTAAACCAACCTTGAATTGTGTCATCAATTTTCTTAAGCTTTGAAGCAACAGTTTTAGCACCAGGATACTTAGCAACCTTGCCTAAAATAATTCTCGCATGCCCAATAAGACTTGGGCCAATTCCAGTAGCAATAAAATCAACTGACAGCCAAGCATTAAACATTTTATCAAAAGTAGAGTAAATGTCAATGTAACAGCCTTGGTCAATGCAAGTAGTAGACATTGAAGCCTCAAAGTTTCTTGCAAGAATATTATTCTTGATTTTGTTAGTTGAAATTCTTTCAACCGCTTTAACTTTAATCTGGTTTTCAGTATCCAAAGCTTCAAGATTTTGAATGGCTTCAGAGTGCTCTTCACTCATAACTCTCGGAGTTTCATCGCCTTCAACATAATCAACTGCATAATCTTTTGCTTGAGTTGCAGTGTCAGTTAAAACAGAAACATTAATGTCGTTTGAAAAATCCTTGTAAACAGCTTTAAGGTTTTGAGTAAAACCAACAGCAGAATTCCTGTACTTTAAGCCTTGCTCGTTCAAAAAACACCCAGAATTAGAAAAATCAGCACACCTTCCAGTCCTCAAAGTATCCTTTAAAACTAAACCAAAAGCAAAACCACCGGCAATCTGCGTGTTCAACAAATGACTTACTTCTGCAGGATCAAATTTTTGGTTAGGCAAGTCCTGACTTAAACCCAGTTTTTGGTCTTCATCACTGACAATAAACTTTGACTTTTCCAAAGCCTCTCTTTCAGTGTCAGTTCTAGCTTTATCAGACTTAACTTCCTTCCCAGTAAAACCCTTTAACAGTAAAGAATCCCAGACTCTTTGAACGTCGCCAGCAGACAACTCATCAGTCTTACAAGTGCCGCCAAAAGAACCAGAACCAGAATCAACTTCAAGAGCTTGAGCTAAAGTAACCGGAGCAAAAGATAAAGAAATAATTAAAAACAAGACAAAAAAAACACCTAACTTGTTAAACAAACTTAAACCCAAACAATACCAACTCTATACTTATATTAAATATAGAATAATTATTTAAGCTTTATATTACTATCCTTTTAACTTAAAAATAGAAAAAGTAAATTAAGCCAGCAAGCAGCCAAGGAAACAACAAGAAAAGAATTAAAACAAGAAAACAAACCGCAAAAGCTGAAACAAAAAGCTTTAACAAAAAACCCTGCTTTTCAAGCTTGTTAAAAACCAGTGAACCAACAAACAATAAAGGCACAAAACACAAAGTAAAAAAGAAAACTGTTAAAACAAACTTTCCAACAACAGTCAATCCAGCAGTTAAGGATTCAAAAAAAGTTGGTTCAATTAAATCAGTTTCAAAACTACTTTCAACTAAAGTCAAACTAGACTGTTGAGTTAAAGTTAAAGGATAAACGTAAGCAATTAAACCCACAATAAAAACAACTACCAGCAAGCTAACAAAAGCCTTAATAAACCAAGACCACTTTTTATTAGATTGCAGTCTGAAAAAAAACACTCCAATTAAAGCCAGAAAAAAAGTAATTACAGCCATAAAAAAAGCAGTCTTAAGAAAATCAATTAATAAAACAAAAAAGAAAACAATTAATTCAGTCATAAGATAAAAGAAAAGTTAAACTGGTTTAAATAGTTAGTGTTTAAAAACATTAAGACATAATTACTTTAGATTGGTGAAAAAATTGGGTGAAGAAGAAATTCCAAGAAGACTTAGACGATTTCACAGAAAAGAAAAAAAAGCTTTAAAAGAAAAATACGGCTTTGAATCCAACGACTTAATGAGCGACAACATTTACAGTCAAATAAAAGAACAAGGCGAAAAAGAATTATCCACTGACAAAAGAAAAGAACTAGTAAACCAAATTTTAAGTCAAGCAAAAGGAAAAGTTTCAGCAGACGAAACCATTAAAGTAACAATTGAAGAAGTAAAAAAGTTTAAACAAAAACACCGCCGAGCACCAAAAGAAGAAGAATACGACAAAATAGCAGAAAACATTTTCAAACAATTACAGAAAAGCAAAGAACAAGAAACTAAAACCAGAGGAAAACCAGCAACAATAGTTTCAAATAAACCAATTCAAGAAACCAAACCATTAACCAGTCCAGACAAAACACAAATCAAAGACTTGTTTGGAGAACTGGATAAGGAATTAGGTTCAGGAATTACAAGCATAGATTCAGGAGACAGTGGCAATAATGAATTAACAGACTTAGAGAAAATTGGCGGAGAAGAAGAACTAAACTTACTAAAAGAAGACAATGACGCCTGCCCTAACTGTAAAAAAGAAGCAAACAAAATAATTTACTGCCC
>JBDRCV010000014.1:0-7003 GCA_043821385.1 archaeon
TTGCTTTTCTTTTCAAATTCTTTTGGAGTATAACATAAAACGTCAATTCCAAAATCAGGCATTGTTTTCTTTAAAACAAGTGATATTCTATCAAGAAAATGCACTTTCTCAAAATCCCTTGAAACAATCAAGAAATCATAGTCAGAGTTGTTCAAGTAATCATTTCTAGCACGACTGCCAAACAATAAAAGTTTTTCAACCTTGAATTTGTTTTTAACTTTTTTTATAAATTCTTTTACTTTTCTATCCTTGATTGAACCCATTTAAACACCTTTTCCGCAAACAATACTTTTCTTTTTGATTTCTTTAAATCATACATTTGAGCTGGAATACCGTTAGCTGCATCAGGATAACGACTGACAATAAAGTCAGGGTTTAAATCAATTAAAGCACTTAAAATGTCACTTGGAAGCTTTAAAGTTTTAGCTAACTTAACTAGATTATGGCCAGAGAAGTTTTCTCTTAATTTAACCATGCCTAAAGCTTTCAAAGCTTTTTCAGCGCATTGTTGAGAATAAAAAGCCGCAACATAATATTTTTTTATTTCAAGGTTTGCTTGAGCGACATCCAAATCATATTCAGCTTGCTTTAACCAATTACTTGCCTGCTCTCTCATAATAAAAGTATTATATACCTAAACAAGTATAAAAATTATTGCAGGCAAAGAACAAAACATTTAAATATACTTAGTTATATAAACTTATATGATTAAAATGAATGTGAAAAACGCGCAAAAGTTTAGGGCCAGAACTGAAGTATTACATTATCCTAGGCTTGACACTGTTTTAATGATTGAGAATACAATTAAAAATTCAAGGAATTATAAAAGCAAGACTTTGTTGTGGAAGACTTTGCCAAAAAAAGTAATGTACCAGACTTTTAAGATTGTAATTGATTACTTAATCGAGTCAAGAAAAGTTATTCTTACAAGAGACAACAAGTTAGTGTGGGTTTTTGCTGACACGCCCAAAGCAAGAAAATTAATTGAAGAGAGTGTGTTGGTGGCATAAATGCAGAAAACTTTACAAAAAATAATTGAAGCTGAAGTGCAAGAGTTAAGGCCTTTAGAACAAGAATTAAATGTTAAGACTCGACAACTAGGAAACTTGCAGTTGAAAAGCAAACCAAACTTAAATAAAACTATTCGGTTAGATAAAGAAATTCATTTGATTGTTAAAAGAATTCGTGACGCTGAAGAAAAATACTTTAAGTTACAGAAAGCATTGATTGATAATGTTAAAGAATGAATTCTAAAAAGTTCTAGGTTTTTGTGGTGGGCGAGCAAACAAATAATATTTAATGTCTGTTTCTGCTTCTAACTCTAACACAACTCTTTTAACTATTGCTTGTAAAGGGTTAGGCATTAATTTTACTCTTTTTTCAATGTCTTCAAATGATTCAAATGGCTTTATTTCACGTTGTTTTAGCATGTCAAGCATGTGTTTTTTGCCTACTCCAGGCAATAACTCTAACTGGTGTCTTCTCACACTAACTGAACGAGAATTATTATAAAAATCTAAAAACCTTTGCTTGTCATCCAAAATGATTTTTTCAATAGCTTTATCTAATTCAGCTGAAGCAGTGCTTGTTAGTTCATCAAAAGTAATTCTTTTTTTAATGAATTCAATTTTGTCTCTCTCGTCTTTGCCAATGTAAACTTTTTCTAACAAAGATAAAGTTTCTTTGGGTTTGACTTCAAGCAAAGTAAAATACTTTGTTCCCACTAATTGAGCTAAAGGCTCTGACTTAAAGCCCGTTGACTTACCTTTAGCAAGGTAATCCAAAACTAAAGCATTATCTTCATTCATTTCAAAACCCATAACAAAAACCTTTATTTCTCATACTTTTTAACTAACTCAAAAACTTTATTCAAAGTTTCTTCTTTAACTTCTTCTCCACGAGGAACAACTAATTTTAATTCATCTAAATCCGTTGGCATTAAGTCAACTAATTTAACTGCAAATAACTCGCTTACTCCATCTATTTCAATTAACTTAGAATACAACTCTAAAGTCTTTTTTGGAGTTATTTTCTTAAACTTTCCAGCATACTGGTGAGTAAGTTTTTGCTCGTAAGATAACTCGCCTTCATCTTTCCTTTTCTTTAAAATATCATAAACTTCTGCCAAAGACACAAGCCTGCTTGAAATCAAACTTTTTCCAATCAAAAAAAAACCACCTTTATTAATTTAAGAGTTTTAAGTGAGCTGGATGCACAATCAGTTCTTTCACAGCATTAATGTCACTCACTTCAACCTCAAACGCAACACCGCGCCTTCCTAAAATAGTTCCTGTAAGTCCTTGAAACTTTGACCGAGGCATTGCTGAATGAACTGCTGGATTAATTACTATTTGAACTTTTGAACCAACTGCTATATCCGCCAAAACCTTAGTAATCGTTACCTTTCTTCCACCTTTAAGCTTTCGCCTACTTTTAGCCCTAGGGCCTTTAGCTTTCTTATTAGTCATAGACATCACTCAAAAAATCATTTTTCCCCAATTAATCAAGGTTTTAAAGGCTTTTTAAATATATCTTTTTAAAGGTATCATTTATATGTATTACTACTGTTATGGGGAAAAAAATTTGAAGTACACTATTGTTAACCTTGTTGCATCAGCTAACCTGAATGCTACCTTAGACTTGTATAATCTAGCAATTACTATTCCAAACGTTGAATACGAGCCAGAGCAATTCCCCGGCGCAATCATGAAACTAAAAGAACCAAAAGTTTCAATGCTTTTATTCAAAAACGGTAAAGTAATTTGTTCTGGAGCAAGCAATGAAGGAGAAATAAGTCTTGCAATAAAAAAAGCTTCAAAACTAATTCATGAAATCCAGCCAGAAGTAAAAATAAAAAGAAACGTTGAATACACTGTAGTTAATTTAGTGGCTACAGCAAACATGGAGCAAACACTAGACTTATTTAAAACAGCTTTAAAACTAGATAACGTTGAATACGAGCCAGAGCAATTCCCCGGCGCAATTCTAAGAATTTTTGACCCAAAAATTACTTTACTGTTATTCAAGAACGGTAAAATAATTTGTGCCGGAGCAAAAAAAGAAAGCTTGTTAAAGAAAGGCCTAAAAAAAGCAGTCGACCTAGTGAGAAGCGTTAACAAAACCAAAGCTAAAACAAAGAAAACAACAAAAAAATCAATAAAGAAATAAATCTAATTTTATCAAAACAAAACTTCTTTACTTCTTTAAATCAAAATTCCTTTAACTTTACTACTACTTTTATCCATTAATACTTTTTACATCAATATTTTAACACCAATTTACTTCTTTTAAAGTTATATAATACTCTTAATATATTAACAGTAATCAACATTAATTTTTTTTAAACAACACTTTAATTTTTTCAAATAGAAACTCTTTTAAATAACCTCGCACTTATTTCAAACAATAAATAAAATTAAATTTTATGTTTGGAGGGGTTTTATTCATGAAAAAATTAATTATTTTAATGCTAATAATATTGTCTGCAGGAATGGTTAACGCCAGCCTGCAACTACTACCATTACAAGGAAAAATCACACAAAGTGGTACAGCCATCAACGACGGAAACTTACAAGTACTGATTTATGACGTGTCAAGTGGCGGCACTGCAATCTATAATTCAGGAAACGATTACAATAATTCTGTATCAAACGGTTTCGTTGACATTCAAATAGGAGACGGAACACAAACACTAGACTTGAATTACGGTCAACACTACTGGCTGGACTTGAACGTTAACGGAACAAACTTAGACTTTAATGGCAGTGACAGAAAAGAAATCGAATCAAGCCAAGGAAGAATAAACCCCTTAAGAATACAACCAAGAACTTCAGACTTAAACATGGCTGGAGTAGACCTAAACGAAGTAAAAGACATTTACTTGACAAGCGCTCTAACCTGGTTAGGCGACACAGACACTAACGTTTATAACTCTCAAGCAAACTATGTAACCATTGGTTCAGGAGGACACGATGTAGCCTCTCTTACCCTTGCAGGAACACAAGCATTAATGGCTTTAGGCAATAACGGAGCATTAACATGGTTAAACGACACTGACACAGCAATCTCAAGAGTTAAAGCAAACACAATACAATTTACTACTGGAAACACCGTAATGATGGATGTCAACACGGAAGGATTAATGTTAAGAGCAGGCAAAGCTTTAACCTGGACTTCAGACTCTGACACCAACATTTACAACCCAGCAGCAAACGTTTTAGGAATAGGAATTAGCGGAACAGAAAGAGCACGCTTTTCAAGCAATGGAATGGAACTAAGAGGAGAAGCAGGAGCAACAGTTTCTTGGTCAGATGACTTAGACACAAACATTTCTAGACCAGCAAAAAACAATATAGGTTTTGGAGCATCCAACATGGAAAGAGTTAGAATTAACTCAACAGGAATAAACCTTGAAAGAGGAATAGCATACACCTGGCTAAACGACACAGACACAAACATATACAACCCACTACCAAACACAATGGGGTTCGGAGCCAACGGATCAGAAATCCTAAGAATATCAATACCAGGAACACAACTAAACCAAGGACTAGCATACAGCTGGACAAACGACACAGACACAAACATATACAACCCAGCAGCAAACGTCATAGGATTCGGAGTAGGAAACCTAGAAGTAGCACAACTAAGCGGCTCAGGAATCCAACTAAACATTGGACCAAGCAGTGTAACCAGAGCATACAGCTGGACAACAGACAACGACACCAACTTATACAATCCACTACCAAACACAATAGCACTAGGAGCCAACGGATCAGAAATCCTAAGAGCATCAATCCCAGGAGTACAACTAAACCAAGGACTAGTATACAGCTGGATAAACGACACAGACACAAACATACACAACCCAGCAGCAAACGTCATAGGATTTGGATCAGGAGGAACAGAAAGTTTTAGGACGGTTACCAAGGTAATAAAATTAAATGAACATGACTCTCCAGCAACATGTGATTCTTCAATGGTTGGCGGATTATATTATGATTTATCCGCACTAGCATTATGTGATTGTAATGGAACAGACTGGGCACAAGTAACGGATGGTAACACAATTTGTGCTTAATGGTTGGAGGTGAAAGGAAAGGAGAGTGAAATAATGAAGGAAAAAATTTATTTGAGTTTTGTTTTAAGTTTTTTAATTTTAATTAGTTCCACTGCCAGTGCTTTAACTGCTGGCGGAGTAGCAGGCACAACAGATTACAACTTTATTTCAGGCGAAATTGGAACTCAAAGCGGTAAAGGCAGTGGTGGAAATTACGATTTTAACTTCATGTCTTCTTCTTTTCCCACAGGCCACTGGGCTGGAGGAGCCTTTGACTTTAACACCGGGTTATACAGTGTTAACAGGTATCCCAGCGTGACAATCACTAACCCTACAAACGGCACAACCATAACAGTAAACCAAGTGACATTACAATTTAGTGCAAGTGACCCAGATGGAACAGTTTCAAAATACTGGATCAAACAAGATAATGGCCAGTGGTTAGACAATGGTTCAAGCACAAGCAAAACATTTAATTCAGTTACTAACGGACAACACACTTTTTATGTTAAAGCAGCAGACACTTGGGATGAAAATGGTTCTGCTTCAAGCATTACTTTAACTTTTTCTTATGATACTTCAGGCAGTGGAGACGACGAAGATGACACTGGAAGCGGTAGTCCTGGCGGAGGAAGCTCTGGTGGAGGCGGAGGCATAAAACAACCAGATAGAGAATGTTCAAACAACAATGATTGTGCTAAAGGAGCTTATTGTAATGCTAATAAATGCGTTGAATGCTTGACAAACAATGAGTGTACGAGCGCAGAATACTGTACTAACAATTACTGTGCTGACGTTAAAGGAGTTTGTGGCATAGCAGTAAACCATAAATGGCTAGAGTTTGAATGCTGTTCTAATGTTGACTGCGGACCAGGAAACGTTTGTAATTCAAGCACGCATAATTGTCAAGCTATAAGAACTATGAGTGGAAAAAGACTAGAAATTCATTTAAACCCAGAGCAACCAATTGCAGGAAATAACTTAATGATAACAATAACTGACGCTAAAGGAAAAATTATTACTGACGCAGAACTAACACTTGACAACAAACAAGTAAGATTGTCTCCTGATGGTTCTTATGAATTCTACCCACAAAACAAGCTATATGTTTTAAGAGCAGCTAAGAATGGTTTTGAAGCAGACTACCTAGAATTTACTGCTTTATTAAACGTTAAATTAACTGTTTCAAACACTAATCCAGCAAAAGGAGACTTAATTGAAATAAGTTTAACTGACCTTGACGGATTACCTTTAGGAGACATTGAATTATTAATTGTATTCCCTGATGGAACAAGCCAAATAATTAAAACTAACGCTCAAGGAATAGCTTTAATGCAGGCACTGGAACCAGGAACTTTCAGCATTCAAGTTGCAAAAACTGGTTACGTTACAGCAAACCAAGCAATTAACGTTCAAGACATTGGAGGACAGTTTAACTTAAGTGGGAATGAAGGCATTATAGCTGTAAGTGTTATCATAATCATAGTAATTGTTTTTGCTGGACTGTACTTTATACCAAAAACACAGGGAAGAAAGAAAAACAAGTTTTCTTTCACTGGAAAGAAAAGGTAAAGGTTTTAAAAGCCTTTCCTTCCCTTAATTTAATGATTAGCGACCATAGCAGCAGGTAACCACCTGGTCTCATCTCGAACCCAGAAGTTAAGACTGCTCGCGTATAAGTTTGCACTGAGCTTTGTCTTGGAGCGCCTTAAACGTTGCTAATCACTTTTCACTGTTTCTTTTTTACTTCAATTACGTCATCGTTCTCTAGTTTATGGTTTAACCCAACTACTTGGCCTTGAAATTTAACTGACTTACCAAAAACTCTTGCGTTCTTGAAACTGGAAAGAAATTCTTTATGAATTTTAAGACAGAAGTCTTTGATTGTTGCAGGTTTTCTTAGAATAATTGGTTTGTCAGAGTCAAGTTTAGAGTAAACTCTAA
>JBDRCV010000015.1:0-10843 GCA_043821385.1 archaeon
GTAGCATTAGCTCTAGAACCATCAGGCAATTTAGCGTCAAGCAACGGGTGACTTTCATCAAACTTTCTCCCAGAGTGAAAAGCAACCTTATGCAATAACCTTTCCAGCAATCTTTCATCTTTAACAATAAAATTAGTTTTACACATTCCAAACTTTCTGTGAAAAACAAAAATGTTCTTGTTTAAACCATTAACCATTATTTCCTCTAAGTCCTGATCACGCATGAAAGGCGAAATAAAACTATAACCAAGAACTTCATCAACCGCACTCAAAACAAGTTTTTCAGGTTTAAGGTTTGAAAAGTTTTTCTTGATAACTCTAACAAAAATTTCCTGCAAGATTTCAGTTAAGTCTTTTGAAGGAAAACCATTAACTAGTTCAGGACTAACTTCAACCTTGTTTAACTCTTCTTTTAACTCAATAAAAAAATTACTTGAAAACCCTTCAGTTAAACTATTTTTATTGTCAGCAATCCTTTGACCCAACAAAACTTTCTTTAAGTATTCTTTAAGCCTTAACTCTAAATCTGAAAGCTTTGATTGCTTTAAATCATAAAAATTGTATGGAAAACCCTGAAAAACCGTGTAAGCCGGTAAATCATCTAACTCTTTCCCTTTAACTTCTAAAAAAACACTCAACTATACCACAAACCATAAACGTTAAATTAATAACTAACTAAAGCCTTTTAGATATAAAATTGTTATGGTGCTAGCTTGAATAACCTGTTAAAAAACGTTTTAAAAGAAATAAAACCCGGAAGCAAAGAATTAGAGAAAGAAAGAAAGATTGAAAGAGAAATAATAAAAAAAATTCAATCAATGAAAGGAAAACACGTTAAAGTAGTTTTAGCTGGAAGTGTTGCAAGAAACACTCACCTGAAAAACGACAGGGATTTAGATTTTTTTGTAATGTTTCCAACAAACCTTTCAAGAAAAGACTTTGAAAAAGAAGGTTTAAGGATTGCAAAAAAAGTATTGAAAGGATATGCATGGGAAGAAGTTTACTCTGAACACCCTTACATTAAAGCAAACTATAAAAGCTTTGACATTGAAATAGTTCCAACCTACCAAATAAAAGACACTTCAAAGTTAATGTCAGCAGTAGACAGAACACCATTCCACAACGAGTACTTGAAAGAAAAGTTAACTGAAAAACAAAAAGACGAAATAAGGTTACTAAAAAAGTTTTTGAAAAACCTGCAAGCTTACGGCGCAGACATTAAAGCAAACAGTTTCAGCGGTTACTTAACAGAAATATTAATCTTGAATTATGGTTCATTTGAAAAAGTCTTAAAAAATGCAAGCGAATGGAAAAAACAAACAATCATAGACTTAAGTGAAAAATGGTTAGAAGTTAACGCTAAAGTAAAATTTGATTCCCCGTTAATAGTAATCGACCCAACAGATTACCAAAGGAATGTTGCAGCAGCAGTTTCAACACAACAATTTTCAAGGTTTATTGGTTGTGCAAGAGCATTCTTGAAAAAACCAGGAAAAAAGTTTTTTTTCGGACAAAAAACTAAGCCTTGGCCTCTAAGAAAAGCAAGCGTTCTGTTAAAAGAAAAAGACTTAATTTTTTTATGTTTTCCTTACCCAAAACTAGTAGAAGACTTAGTTTGGGGACAAATTAGAAGGCTTAGAAGAAAAATATCAAACCAATTGTCATTAAATGACTTCAAAGTATTAAATGGATCAGAGTTTATTCAAGATAAAAAACAAATAATAATTTTAATTGAACTAGAAAGCCATTACTTAAACAAAGTAGTAAAACACTTTGGGCCAGAAGTAACAGACAAAAAAAACAGTGAAATTTATTTACAAGCACACAAAAAACCAGTTAATGGTCCGAGAGTTGAAGGAAGCAAATGGGTAATAGAAAAACTCAGAACAAACAATAACTCTTTTGACTTAGTGAAAAATTACTTAAAAGACTTTAACAAACAACCCGACAAAAACCCAGAACTAACAAAAGCCTTAAAGAAAAACTATAAGTTACTTGACAGCAAACAAGTATTGTTAGAGTATAAGAAAAACAAAGAATTCCAAAACTTTTTAACAACTTACCTAAAAGGAAAAGAAGAATTTCTAGATTATTAATGATTATAAATAAAGTGAGTTACATGAAAAACGTTTTAATAATGGGAGCAGCAGGAAGAGACTTTCATAACTTTCTAACTTATTATAAAAACAGAACTGATTGTAAGGTAGCGTGTTTTACTGCAACACAAATTCCAGGAATAGAAAAAAGAAGTTTTCCAAAAAGCCTAGCAGGAGAAAACTATTCTTCAGACATTCCAATTTATGATGAAAAAGAATTAGTAAAATTAATAAAAAAATTAAAAATTGACGAAGTAGTCTTCTCTTACTCTGACGTTCCACACAATGAATTAATGCAAAAAGCTTCAATTGTTTTAAGTGCTGGAGCAAACTTTAAATTACTTGGATTAAAAACAATGGTTAAAAGTTCAAAACCAGTTATCTCTGTTTGTGCTATTAGAACTGGCTGTGGTAAAAGCCAGACAACAAGATACCTTGCAAGCATTTTGAAAAAACACGGAAAAACAGTTTCAGTTATAAGGCACCCAATGCCTTACGGTAACCTAGAAGAACAAGCCGTACAAGAATTTAACTCAATGGAAGACTTAGAAAAACATAAGTGCACAATAGAAGAAAGAGAAGAATACGAACCATTAATTAAAGCAGGTTTCACTGTTTTTGCAGGAGTAGATTATGAGAGAATCTTAAGACTGGCAGAAGAAAAAAGCGATGTAATTATTTGGGATGGAGGCAACAATGATTTCTCTTTCTACAAGACCGACTTATACATAACAGTTGTTGATCCTTTAAGAGTCGGACACGAACTAAACTATTTTCCAGGAATGGTTAACTTTCTTTTAGCAGACGTTATAGTTATCAACAAAGAAAATGTTGCACAAGAAAGTGAAATTCAAAAACTAAAAGAAAACATTTCAAAATATAATTCTAAAGCTTTAGTTGTTGACGCTGACTCAATTTTAACTGCTGTAGGAATTGAAAAAGTTTCAGGCAAGAAAGTTTTAGTCATAGAGGATGGCCCAACTTTAACTCACGGAAGCATGCTTTTTGGCGCAGGGTTTAAGGCAGCAGAAAAAGCAGGAGCAATAATAATTAACCCTCAAGAGTTTGCAGTTGGAAGTTTAAAAGAAACGTTTGAAAAGTTTTCTAAAGTAAAACAAGTTTTGCCTGCAATGGGTTACTCAAAAGAACAAATTAATGACTTACAGGAAACCATTAACAATTCAAGTGCAGAGTTTGTTGTAAGTGGAACACCAATAGATTTAAGCAAAGTAATTAAAAGCGAGAAAGAAATAATTACTGTTTCTTATGAACTAAAAGAAAAACAAGAAAAATTAGAAAAAATAATAAAAGAAAAAATAAACTTATAATTCCTGTTTTACCAACTTTTTGAAAGCGAAGCAAACAATGTTCGCGAAGCGCTCGAAAAGGTTATTTTCGCTAACCTTTTGAAAGCGAGTGAACGGAATTCACGAGCGCTCAAAAAGGTTATGTGAGCCGGACGGGCTTCGAACCCGCGGCACCAAGGTTAAGAGCCTTGTGCTCTACCAGGCTGAGCTACCGGCCCACACGGCAAATTCAGTGTGTGAATTTGTGCTACTTTCAGTAGCACTGCTATAGTAAGAAAAGTGTTCGTAAAGTTTTTTTAATCAATCGCGAAGCCAGTGTCACTTTAGTGGCACAAATTTGCTGCCGCAATTTGGCGGCAAGTCGCACAATTCACTGCCGGGTTTTGCCGGCAAGTTGGACTCGTTGGGATTTGAACCCAAGCTAAGTGGTCCGAAGCCACTTGTGCTGTCCTGACTACACTACGAGTCCTGAAGGGTTTATAAAGAATTCCTCTTAAAAGAGTTTATATATTATACCTTATTTTAATTTAATGGAAGTGGTGATTGTGAAGGTTTGTAGTTCTTGTAATAAGGAAGTTACTAATGATTTTGTTGAATTTGAGTGCCCTGGATGCAGTAAAAAGAGGATTGTTAGATGTGAAAAGTGCAGGGCTTTAAGCAAGGAATATAAGTGTTCTTGTGGTTTTGTTGGACCTTAAATGCTTTTTGTTGGTGGTTTTACTCAAATGATTTCTGTTGTAATTCCGGCTTTTAATGCAGAGAAAACCATTAAAGAATGCCTTGAAAGCTTGTTAGGGCAGAAAGTAAAGGAAGGATTTGAAGTAATTGTTGTTGATGATGGTTCAACTGATAAGACTGCTGAAATTGTTAGAAAGTTTAAGAAAGTTAAGTTAGTTAGTCAAAAGAATTCCGGGCCTGCAAGTGCTAGGAATAATGGTGCCAGAAAAGCTAAAGGCGAAGTAGTGTTTTTTACTGACAGTGATTGTTTTGCAAGCCAAGGGTTACTGCAAAAGATTTTTAACTGGTTTAAGGATGAAAAAGTCAGTGTTTTAGCTGGAAGTTATTTTACTAAAAGAAAGAAAAGTTTTATGGCTAAATTAATTGAGTTAGAGATAAGGCAAAGACATGAAAAGATTGGAAAGTTTATTGACAGCACGGGAACTTATTGTTTTGCTATTAAGAAAAAAGTGTTTTTTGAGTTAGGTGGTTTTAATGAGAGTTTTAAGAAAGCGGCAGGCGAAGACACAGAGTTTTGCTTTAAGTTAAAAAGCAAGGGTTTCAAGATTTATTTTGATAAGAGTTTGACTGTTGAACACGAACATAATGCTGGTTTAACTGATTACTTGAAAGACCAGTTTAAGAGAGGTTACTGGAGAGTAAATGTTTGGAGAAAGTTTAAACAAAAATCAAGTCTTGGAGGAAATTATCTTGGCAAAAGTTTTCTTCCAGTAATTGTATTGTATGGAATTTTTTGGTTAAGTGTTATAGTTAACTTGTTTTATGGTTTTTGGATTATTAGTTTGGTTTTGTTTATTTTGAGTTTGATTGTGCATTTGCCTCAAGCGTTTTATGCAGTTAAAAAGACTAAGAACATTGGTTTTATTGTTGTTGTTTTTATTGCTTTTTTAAGAGTCAGTGTATGGCTTTTAGGAGCTTTAAAGGGTTTAAGTTTGTTAATTAAAAAATGAGGTGGAATAAAATGGGTAAAACGTTAGTGATTTACAAAGTATATCCTGAAGAAATGGAGCAAGTGAATGAAGTAGAAAAAGGTTTGAGAGAGAAAACTTTTTCTAAAGGAGAATTAAAAGACTTGAAAGTAGAAGACATTGGTTTTGGAGTTAAACTTTTTAAAATTGCAATTCTTTTTAATGACACTAAGAACGGAGAATTAGAGGCAACAGAAAAAGAGTTAAAAGCAGTGTCTAACGTTAAAGAAATTGAAGTTGAAGGCATGAACCTGCTTTAAGACTGTTTTAAATTGATTTCAGCCCAATAATTTACAGGGATTAAGTTGATTTCAAAACTTTTTTTAGAGAACTGGAAAACTCACAAGGAAAACGTTTTAGAGTTTGGTTTAGGTACAAACGTTTTAATTGGCTCTATTGGCAGTGGAAAGTCTAGTGTGATGGATGCAATTTGTTATGCTTTTTACGGCACTATTCCTTCAATTGCAAGCAAGACTTTAACAACTGATGAAGTGATAATGTCTAAACCAACTCAAATGGATTACAGTAAAGTTAAAGTTGAATTTGGAATTAATGGAAAAAACTATTTTGTTGAAAGAACCTTGTTTAAAGATAATAAAACCAATCAGGCAAAGTTGTTTGAAGATGACAGGTTAATTGCTGGGCCGAAAACAACTGATGTAACCAAAAGACTGGAAGAATTACTTGAAATTGATTATAACTTGTTTTCTAAAGCAATTTACTCTGAACAAAACCAAATAGATTATTTTTTGAAGTTGAGTCCGCAGAAAAGAAAAGAAAGCTTTGACAGAATGCTTGACTTGGAAAAGTTTGAAAGCGTTAGAAGCAACACTGTTTTAATGAAAAACCGGTTACAGAAAGGGTTCGTGGACAAACAAGAGTTCTTGAACGAGTTAATTAAAAAATTTGATTTAAAGGCTTTAATTGAGAACGAGAAAAAGTTAACTGAAAGAAAAAACAGTTTAGTGATAGTGAGAGAACAATTACTGGAGTTAGAGAAAGAAGTATTAAATTTAACCAGCAATGTAAACGAGTTAAAGGAAAAGCACGCAAAATTCAAGGTTTTAAAAGAAAAAGAAACCAGTTTAAAGGCTTTAATTAATTCTTTGGAAAAAGAAATTAATGATTTTGACTCAAGAATTATTGAGTTAGCTGAAGCTTTAACTAGTTTGACTTTAGAAGAAAAAAGAAAAGAAAAACGAGAAAAGTTAATAGAAACAGAGGAAAAGTTAAGGAAAACACTTAACCTAAAAACCCAGCTTGAAAGCCTGTTAAAACAAGAGGAAAACCTTGAACAAAAAATGCTTGAACAAAAAAAAGATTTAACATTGAAAGACTTAAACCTAGTTCTGGAAGAAAGAAAGAAAATTGAACAAGAATTAGCTGAATTAAAATTAATTAAAGAAAAAGTTAACTTAGAGTTAGATACAACCAGTCAAAAGGAAAGAGTGTTGTCTAATGAAAACTTGCTGTTAAAGGAAAAAATTAATGAAATTGAAAGAGAAATTACTGTTATAAAAGGTTTAGAGGAAGAATTAAAGGTTTTAGGTTTTCCAGAAAAAAATCTTGAAGAAAAAATAGTTAAATTAAAAGTTGTTTCAATTGAACTAGAAAAAAACCTTGCATTAAAAGATTTATGCATTGTTAACGTTCGAGCTTTAAGTGAAGTTAGAGCTGACTGTCCAACCTGCAAGAAAGATTTAAGCGAAGTAGAGAAACTCAAACTATTAAGAGAAAAACAAAACGAAGCACTGTTTTTGGAAAAAGAAGTAAATTCCTTGAAACTAAAACAAAAAGACTTAGAGCAAGAGAACAGTGAGTTAAAAGAGAAAACCGAGAAATTCAAGGAATTGAACAAGAAAATTAAAGAATTAAAAGAAAGAAAAGGAAAGTTAGATGAATTAAAAAAGAATTTGCGGGTTGGAGAAGAAACAGAGTTAAAGGAAAGATTAAAACTGTTAAAAGAAAAAGAAACTGAAACCATTAACTTAACTGAAAACTATAACAGGCAGTTAATAGAGTTAAGTGAAAGCCAGAACAAGCTTGTGAACTTAGAGTTAATGGAAAAAGAATTAAGTTTTTTGAAAAAAGAAGTTAGTGACAAAAAAGAGTTATTAAAAGAAATGAATTTAGATGAACTGGAAACAGAGATTAAATTTTTAACTGAAAAACAAAAAGAATTAGATAAATCAATTGAATTAAAGTTAAAAAAAGAAAACTTAGTTAAACTGGAAAAAGAATTAAAAGAAGTTAGCTTTAACTTGCGTTCACTTGAAATTAATGAAGAAAGCTTGAATGAAAAACAAATAATTTTAACTAAAAAGCAGGCAGAAAAAAATAGTGTTTTGGTTAAAGAAAACAATTTAAGAGAACTACAGATTGAAACAGAGAAAATCATTAAAACCTTGAAAGAACAAGCTGAAACAATTGCAGGACTGGAATCACAGGTTTTAAAGGAAAGACAATTAGTTGAACAGTTAAGCCTTTACTCTAATGCTGTAACTTTAACTCAGTCACAGTTAAGAGAAGTATTAGTTGAAACGGTTAACCAGGCAATGTTAAATTTATGGGAAAAACTTTACCCTTACAAAGACTATAAAGAATTAAAATTGTTTATAGAGAAAAACGATTACGAGTTAAAAGTCAAGCAATTGAATGGTAAATGGGTTAAAGTTGAAGGAGTTTTAAGCGGTGGTGAAAGAAGTTCAGCGGCTCTAGCAATAAGAATTGCTGTCTCGCTTGTTTTAACCAAGAATTTAGGAATACTTATTTTAGATGAACCAACACACAACCTTGACGCAGAGAGCGTGAGAAAACTAAGTTCTCTTTTAAAAAATCACTTGCCAGAACTAGTAGGACAAATATTTATCATAACACACGACAACGAAATGAGTAATGCTGCAACATCTTTTCTTTACGAGTTAAAAAGAGATAAAAGTGTTGACGGAATAACCTTGCCGGAAAGCTTAGCTGTAACGAATTAAAGAATTACTTGATTTGTGCATTTTTTAAGATTGATAAAAGTTCTATATCAGTTTTATTAAGCAATTTCAAAATTTTTTCAGTTGGCAGAGAACACAAATAGTTTACTAGTTTTGGGTTTTGTACAAAGATAGCTCTTGCAGTTAAACCTCTATAAATAGAGTAATTTTCAATAAATGCTAAATCAACTAACCTCTGCACAACTTTACG
Source organism: archaeon (assembly GCA_043821385.1). Lineage (GTDB taxonomy): Archaea > Iainarchaeota > Iainarchaeia > Iainarchaeales > JBDRCV01 > JBDRCV01. Next base: position 8,302 of record JBDRCV010000015.1, read on the forward strand.
CGGGTGTTTTTCTCTTAGCGCATCAAGTTCTCTTAAAGAAAATTTTGGCATCGAATCAAAGCCGCCTAATTCAATAATTTTATTTGCTTTAGCCAAAGCAATTTTTTTAGGGTAAACAGCCAAAAGAGCTTTTAAAGTAATAACAGCATAGGCTTTTTGTACACCAGAATTACATTTAGTTTTTACTAATTCTTTAAACCGCACAGGCAATGTTGAATGGCCTTTATAAACTGCGTCATAAAATTCATAACGAGATTTAAGTTCTTGAAAATTAGGATTTTTTCTTACTTGTCTTTTTGGTACTGCCATGACAAAAAAAAAACGGAAATGTTTTTAAATGAGATGGAACAGTTAACTAGTTTCTTTTGCTTTTGAAGCCAAGTCTCTTGCAATAAATCCAGCGATAAGGTTTTTTGTTGGTTTAGAGAAAGGTAATTCAAGTGAAGTAATAAATTTCTTATTTTTTTCAAAATCAGATGAAAACTCACTACCATAAGCACTCAATAAAATTTTGGCTTTAGACTTAATTTGTTTTGATACAGCATTACCCATTATTTCTCAACTGCTACTCTTTCTATTCTACCGTCAGGGTAGGTTCTTAAAACACTTAAAGGTAAAACGTTAGCTTCAAATTCTTTTTCTGCCAAGTCAACCATTGAAACATCGTTTACAACTTTAACTAGTGCTGGTGCTCCAAGAGACAATTGTAAAGCTCTGGCTGAAATCAGCCTTGTCATTTCAAACCTTGAAAACATTATATAACCTCTCTAAAAAAATAATTAGAATAATCTTATAATCTTACCTAGAGAAACCTTTAAAAAAGCTCTGTCAAGCACTCTATTTAAGTGGTTAATTTGAGGTTAAAAATCGGGGCAAGCATTCTTTCAGCAGACTTTTCAAGACTTGGGGAAGAATTGAAAAGAGTGGAAAACGCTGACTTACTGCACTTTGACGTCATGGACAACCAGTTTGTAGACAACTTAACTTTTGGCCCTCCAGTACTAAAAAGCCTGAAAACTAGCTTGTTAAAAGACTGTCATTTAATGGTTTCAAATCCCTTAAAACTAGTTAAACCCTTAAAGATAGCTGGAGCTGACTTAATAACTTTTCACTGTGAAGTCTGCAAGAATGACAAAGAATTAATGCAAATAATTGAAGCAATTAAAAGTGAAGGAATGAAAGTAGGCATAGCATTAAACCCTGACACTAAGTTGGAAAGAATTGAAAGCGTTTTAGACAAAGTTGACTTGGTTTTATGCATGACTGTTTTTCCTGGTTTTGAAGGACAAAAGTTTATGGAAAAAGTCATGCCAAAAATACAAGAATTAAGAAAAAAGTTTGGTAAAGACATTCAAGTTGACGGTGGAATTGACAATGAAACAATTAAAGTTTGTGCTAAAGCAGGAGCAAACGTTTTCGTTTCAGGAAGTCATATTTTTAAAAGTTCAAACCCAAAAGAAACCATTAAGTTATTGAAAAAAAACGCAGCAAACAATAGTTTTTTCAATAACTAAAGACAACTATTTTTAATGAAAGGCCAGACTGGAATAGAATTATTATTGCTTATAGGCGGAGCAATCCTAATAGCCGTAATTGTTGTAAGCGTTTTATTTCCCACTCTTGAAAGCGGGAATGAAATATTTGAAAGTGAAATAGACTCTTTTGAAGACTTAATGGAACAAGATAATCCTTTGACAGCTGACGCTGGAGAAAACCAAACAAAGGTTCTTGCTGGAGGAGTAACTGGATTAGATGCAACTAAAAGCCAAGGTCAAAGTTTGGATTTTTTATGGGAAGACATTACTGAAGAAGTACCAAAAGAATTATGCAACCAAAAAAAATGTGCTGGAAAATTCTTTGACATTCCAGAAGAATACCCAGTAAAGTTAACCATTACTGACGAGTTTGAAAGAAAAGAAACAGATGAAATAACAATTCAAGTTAATGAACAAGAAAAAACTAGTTACTTTGGTTTGGCTAGAACAGTATTATTTAGTGAAGAGTGGGAAGAAAGACTTGAAACTTTAAATTCGTTTAATGTTCAAGACACTAGGGTTGTAATTGACTGGGAAGACTTCCAGCCAAACAATGAAAGTGAATGGATTTACCCTAATCCTAAAACAAATAGAATTAAGCAAATAATTGAAAGCGGAGTTAATGTTGTGCCAACAATTAAAATCTTAGATGGTTGGTATACTGTAAGAACACAAGACGAAGGCTGGGAAAGCCAATCAGTGCCTCCAGCTGATTTAACTGAATCATTCGGAGAATATGGTTACAGTGAAAGTTACTATAATTTCATTAATCGTATGACTGAAGATTTTCTAGTTGTTAAAGGAATTAACAGAATTGTAATTGAAAATGAAACTGCAGCTTTAAGGTATTGGCAACGAGATCCAAGCATACTAGATGAAGAAGAAGAAGCTGAAATTAAAGCAGCAGAAGATTATGCTAAAGTTTATTTGACTGCAGTTAAAGCAGTTCAAGACTCTGGTGCTAACATTAAAGTTTTAAACAGCGGGCAGGGAAGTGGTGTTTGGGC
>JBDRCV010000016.1:0-18562 GCA_043821385.1 archaeon
AACCACCGAATTGAAGACTTACTGGTAAAACACTTTAGCAACAGGTTTCCAGGCAAACAAGTAGTAATTGTTAACGAAAAGTTTGGAGTAGCGTTCACTGGAGAAAATGGAAGACTAAACATTGTAAGCCAGAACGTTTTCAGTGAATTACTGAATGAAATTGAAAGCCAGAAAGTTGAAGAAAAAGAAACAGACAACCAGTTATGGGACACTTTTTACGACTCACAGTTTATTGAGTCAAGACGAAGCCGTAAAAGGTGTTTAAAGTTTATTCCAAAAAAAATCTGGAAACAATTCCCTGAAACAGAAACAAGAAAAATGGACAAAGGCATTCCAAATCAAACGCTTAAAGCATTCGTTTAAATTAAAGTAAAAGAAGGTGAAATAATGCAGTATCCTAAAATTAACTCTTTATGGAAGAGAGATGAAAAAAACAATTTTTGCATAATGGAAGGCGAGTTTTCTTGCCCTGAATTTGATAACGTTAAACGCTGGCTTGCAACCGAAAAAGTTGACGGCACAAACATCAGGGTTTACTTTAATCCTGAAAGTGATGAAATTCAAATTAAAGGCAGAACAGATAAAGCAGACATTCCTGTTTTTTTAAAAGAAAACCTGGAAAAAATTTTCACTAAAGAAAAACTAAAACAAGTTTTTCCTGAAAGCAAAACAATTATTTTGTATGGTGAAGGTTTTGGTGACAGAATTCAAGCTGTTGGAAAAAAGTACAGGAAAGACAGTAGTTTTTGCTTGTTTGATGTTTTTATTAGTGGCTGGTGGCTTGAAAGAGAAAGCATTAAAAAAATTGCTGGTGAACTTAACGTTCCAGTCGCACCAGATTATGGAATTAAAACAACAGAGGAAATTATTACTTTAGTTAAAAAAGGTTTTAAGAGTTTACTGGCAAGCGAGGAATTACAAGCAGAAGGAATTGTTGCAAAAAGTTATCCGTTAATGTTGTTAAGAAATGGTTTGCCTTTAGTTTGGAAGTTAAAGACAAGTGATTACAAGAAACTAGAAGCAATGAATTCAAAATGACTACAATTATTGAATTTCAAGCTTCCAAGTGTTTAGCACAACCCATCAAAACAATTTTATGGTTTTTGTCTTCATCAAACTCGAAAATCGTTAAACTAGTGTTTGGTAGTACTGGCATTGAACGGTTTTCATGATAATCTTTTCCAGTAATAAAGCAAATAATGTTATTGTTTATTCCACCGTGAGCCACAATTAAAACGGTTTTTCCATGGTGTTTTTCCAGTAATTTTAAAATAAAGTTTTTTGCTCTTTCAAAAAACTTTTCATCTGGTTCGCCAGTTTTAGGTTTAACAACAACGTGTTTTTCAAAACCAAGTTCTGCTTTAGTTTTTCCTTCCAGTTCACCTAAATTTTGTTCTCTTAAATCATCAACAAACTTTAACGGGGTGTCAGGATGAAATTTAGCTATTTCTTTTGCAGTGTCAGCCGCACGCTTTAAAGGACTAGAATAAATATAATCAATTTTTTCGTCTTTAAGCCTTAACGCAACTTTTTTGACTTGCTTCCAGCCAAGTTCGGAAAGTTCTCCTTCTCTTCCCCCACCCTCAATTACTCCTTCAAGGTTTGCTTTGGTTTGACCGTGCCTGACAATAATTAACTTCATAAAGAATAATTGAAAGAAAAAGAATTTAAAGAAACACCCCCTAATAATTTTGGTTTTAATGAAAGAAAACTTAACTGAAAAGTTTGAGAAAGCTTTAGACAAGTTTGTTTTAAAACAAAAAAAGAACCCTAATGTTATTGGAATAATTGCCAGTGGTTCTTTTATTCACTCTAAATTAGATAAAAATTCTGACTTAGACGTTTACGTTGTACTAGAAAAATCAAAGTATAGAGAAAGAGGAAACACTTGGATTAATGGAGTTGAAATAGAATACTTTATTAACCCAATAAATCAAGTGAAAAGTTATTTTAAACATGAAAAAAAGCCGGCTACCGCACACATGTTTGCAAACTCTAAAATATTATACAGGAAAGGAAGCAAGTTAGATGAGTTAATTACTCAAGCAAAAAAGTTTGTTCAAAAGAAAACACCAAAAATGAGTAAACTAGAATTAGAGTTAGCAAAGTACTTTTTAGATGACTTGAAAAAAGACTTGGAAGACGTTAAAATAAACAATGATAAATTTACTTTTGAGTTAATTGGAAATGAAATAATTGAAAGAAGCTTGAATAATTTCTTTCAAGTAAAACGTTGTAGTAAAGAAAAACACAAAAGACTAAAACAACAATTAAAAGAACTGGACTCAAAGTTTGAAAAAGTTTACAGTAAAGCATTATTAAAAAGAAGTTACAAGAACTTACTAGAACTAGTTGAGCACACTGAAAAATTGCTTGGTGGTAAAAGACCAATAGAATGGAAACTTAAAAGCAAGTGCACTTGTTAACTACATCGCCTGTAAAGCTTTAATCCTGTCTTCTATTGGAGGGTGAGTTGAAAGCAAGCCACTTAACTCTTTTTTTCTAAAAGGATTTGAAATAAATAAAGGACTTACAGCAGAACTTACTTTCATTGCCTGTCCTGAATCACTTTTAATTTTTGTTAAAGCATTAATTAAGCCTTCAGGGTAACGAGTTACTTCTACTGCTCCCGCGTCAGCCATAAATTCTCGTTTACGAGAAATTGCTAACTGGACTAGCATTGCAACAATTGGAGCAACAATTGCTAGAACAATTCCAATAACCAGAAAGATAACGTTTCCGCCTTCACGGTTGTTTCCTGAACCAAACCACAAACTTCTAAGAAAAATTTGAGAAATAATTGCAATCAACCCAACCATGATAACTGCAAGAGTCATGAAACGAATATCATAATGTTTAATGTGAGATAATTCATGAGCCAGAACTCCTTCAAGCTCGTGTTTTGAAAGTTTTGTTAACGCTCCTTCAGTCACGCAAACAATTCCTTTTTCAGGGTTTTTTCCAGTAGCAAAAGCATTAATTTGGTTTCCTGGCATGACAAAAACTTTTGGTTTTGGAATGCCTGCAGCCATGCTTAAACCTTCAACAGAACTAATTAACTGCGAGTGAGTTCTTGGGTCAGCTGGAACTGCTTTAACTGAACTTAAAACAATTTTCTCACTAGCACTATAACTAATTAAAACATAAATTACGGCAATAATTGTGGCAATAATTAAAATAAGGTAAGCGTCAAACGGGGCTAAAGCTAAACCAATAACACTAATGATTGCTATAACGAGAACAAAGACTATAAAAATTAAGAGAAAAGACTGCCATTTGTTTCTGGCAACCTGATCCCGAAAATCTAAGTGTTCAACCATTTTCTTTCACTTAAACATTAAATTTTACTTTAACTGGTTTTCTTTGTTCTTCACTTGTTTCAAGGTAAGGGTTTGTTTTTTCTTTCATGCTTCCAGCAAACCATTTACCTGGAATAGTTGTAACTAAGTTATTGAAAGTTAGAACCGAGTCATTGTAAAATTGTCTAGAGTAAGCAATTTTGTCTTCAATCGTTGTTAGTTCTTCTTGTAGTTTACCAAAGTTTTCTGAAGCACGTAACTGCGGGTAATTTTCTGCTAAAGCAAACAAGCTTTTTAATGCTCCACCCAACAAGTCTCCTGCTTGGTTTTTATTTTCAACTGTTTTAGCTGAAAGCAAAGCTTTTCTTGATTCAGTTACTAATTTGATTGCTTTTTGTTCGTGTTTCATATAACTTTGAACTATTTCAACCAAGTTTGGAACTAGTTCAGCACGCTTTTTTAACTGTACGTCAATTTGACTCCAAGCGTTATCAATTCTGTTCTTTAAAACTCTAATTCGGTTATAATAGTAAACTATAATTAAAACCAGTACAACTATTATGAACAAAATTATTCCAGCGATAACCCATTCAATCAATTTTAATTCCTCCAAAAAATTATTGTTTAAATATAATAAGATAATTAGTTTAAAAGAGTATAGTGCATCAAGCTTAAGCAAGCGTTTTTTGCTTTGACTGTTTTTCTGAAGTCATAAAACCTAAAACAATTGTTAAGTCATTAAAAGCTCTCGCTTTAACTAAAGTCCCACTCAATAACTTTGCTCCAAACATTACTGAAACTTTAATATCCCCATTAATTTCTCCAGCAATCAAACGCAGAGTCCCAGAACAACTAATTGCTTTAACTGGACTGTGAAGCTCTTTTACAGCAAAAGTGTTTCCCTGAAAATAATTGAGTTTTAATGAATCAAGAAAACCATTAATTGACTTTAAAGTACACTCCTTTAAATTATTTTCTTTAATTACTTGGTGAACGCAGTCTAAAACATTTTCATCATTCTCTAACTGCACACACAACTCTTTTTTAATTGTTTTCTGTGTAAAAACTTCTGATTCCTGAATCATAAAAACAACTCCTTTAAAAAAAAATTATTATAAAGATAAATTTACAACAAACAGCTTTTAAACTTGTTTCAAGGGCACAAAACAAAAAGCAGAGTCCTTGAAAGAATCCTCAACAATTTTTCCTTTAACTTTCTTATAAACAGTCATGGTTTGCTGAAACTTATTACCAACCGGAACAACAAGAATTCCTCCCTCTTTTAACTGGTCTGTTAAAGGATTGGGAACAAAAGTACAAGCAGCAGAAATTAAAATCCTGTCAAAAGGTTTTTCTTTCACTAAACCCTTGTTACCGTCAGAGTTAAAGACTTTCACTCCAACAACCCCTGACTTCTTTAAATTCTTTTTAGATAACTTGAATAATTCTTTCAATAATTCAATTCCAAAAACTTTTCCTTCTCTTCCAGCAAGCTCACGCAATAAAGCTAAAACATAACCACAACCAGAACCCACTTCCAAAACCTTCATTCCTTTCTTGACTTCAAGCAATTCAAGCATTACACTAATAGTTGAAGGTTGAGAAATAGTTTGACCAGAAATTAAAGGCAAAGCTTCATCAATGTAAGCTGAATTCAAATAATTTTTTAAAACAAATCTTTCTCTTCTAACTTTAAGAAAAGCATTCTTAATGCTTTCACTCTTTAAAGCATTATTTGCAGTCATTGACTTAACTAAAAGCTTGCGTTGTTCTTCAAAAGACAAGTCTTCAAACATTCAAAATCAATAAGAATAGAAAGCAAAAAGTTAAAAACCAAACATTCAATTAATTAGTATGGCAAGAAAACCAAAAATTGGGCCAAGCAAAAGACAGTTTATAAAAAGCAATTGTGCTACACTAACCCTTAGAGAACTAGCAAAAGAATTAGACGTTTCTATTACTACAGCACACAAAGAATTAAAAAATCAAGGATTAAAAAGAACCAGAGCACAAGAAACAATAATAAGAAACTGTATTACGAAAGGCATAACAAGTGCAGAAGAAATAAGTGCAAAACTAAAAATTACTCCCCAACAACTTAAAAGAATTCTAAGACGTCAAGCATTAAAAGGATTAAGAAACTTAATTGCTTTCAATCAAATAAACCCTGCATACCTAACAATTCCAGAAGAATTTGCTTTAACAAGAACAGAATTAAGCGTTTTAAAGTTAATTAAAGAAACCGGAAGCCACAAAAAGACAGGAGAAAAACTTGGAAGATCAAAAGCAGCAGTGTTTGAAACAATTAAAAGACTATTGCAAAGACAACAAGACTTTGAAAGAGACATGTCAAACCCAAGAGTTTTAACTCAAATAATTAATCGCATTAATACAGGACACCTACGCTCATTCAGTAGAACAGTAATAACAACTTTTTCTAAGTCTTTACAGCAAGTTTTAGAACAAAAGTATGGTTCTGGTTCGCGTGGAATAAAACGAATTTCTTACAATAAAACAATTGAAAAAGCATTAAAGTTAACAGCAGACACATTAAACTCAAATAAAAAATACCCAAAAGTTAAAATGACTCCAGAAAAAGTTAAACGGTTTCTGAGATCACTTTACAGGCAAGAACTAAAAAGAAAACATTAAAACAAGCTAACCAGAGAAACCGTTTCTTCTGGTGAACAAAACGTTTTTATTTGTGAACGATTACTATTATTATATGAACCAAATTGACTTCCTTAACGCACAAGCACTCCAGTTAATTGAAAGTATTATTGAAAGAAAATATTACTTGAGAGAGCTGGCTGAATGTCAAAGAATCGCACCCAGTTCTATTCACAAAATAATGACAAAGCTTGCTTCAAAGAAAATGGTTTTAGTTGAACGCCAAAAAAACAAAAAATTGTTCAACTTAAACTATGCTTCGCCTTTAACAAGAAACACTTTGAAATTAATTTTTGTTAACAAAATTATAAGCTCAAAAGCATTCAAAAAACTGCAGAAGTTAAAGCCTTTAGGAATCTACTTATTTGGCACGGCGGCAACAGGCAGAATAACAAACAACAGCGACTTAGACCTAGCTGTATTCTTTGAAGTAAAACCAAATGACACAGAATTAAACAAGATTAAAAGAGAACTAGAAAACGAAGTGAAAAGAGAAATACAGTTAATTGTTTTAACAAAGAACAAGGTTGAAGCAATGAAAAAACAAAAAAACCAGTTACTGGAAGAAATAAAACACAAGTCAATTGTTTTAGAAGGCGAAGAAATTGAGTCAGGTTAAAGATTGTTTTGAAAAAGGTTTACTAAAGAAAACAAGTAAAAGCAAAACACTTGCATTACAAGACTTAGAGCAATCAGAATTCTTTCTGAATGAAGGATTTGACTTAATTGAATTAAAGAAAAAAGAAATGAGTTTAATAGCCTTGTATAACTCTGCTTTTCATGCAGCAAGAGCAATACTCTATAAAGACGGAGTAAAAGAGAAAAGCCATTACTGCCTGCAAAAATACCTGGAAGAAAAGTATTTGAATAAAGGATTAAACGATGAAGAATTATCTTTATTTGACAAACTTAAAGGTATAAGGCAAGAAGTACAATACAACGTAACAAAAGTTGAAATAGAAGAAGACATGGATGAATTGTATAATCAAACCGAAGAATTCATTGAAAAAATCAAAAAACTAATTAAAACAAGCTGACAAGAAAAGCAATCAACGCTATAATCATTCCAACCTTGGACAAACTCTTAGAAAAAGAATACTTATTCTTCATTAACTGCAGGAAAGCAAACTACAAAACTTAAATCCTCAAACATTTAAAATCGTAAAAAATAGAAAGGAAAGAATTAAAAACTAGATTGAAGTTACTTTTAATGTTTAAAGAAACAAAAGGAAAGGTAACAAGAATGCCGCCAAAAAAAATTGAACTAAGGATAAAAGCCATGGGTTTTGAGAATCCAAGAGCTTTCATTAAAGCACATTCAGGTAAGAACCAAATAGAACTGGCGAGAATGTTAGGCGTAAATTCAGCAACTTTATATGTGTATTTTAAAAGAAGAGGAATTAAAATAACTCCCGAAGAATCAATACTGAGAAGAAGAGAAAAACTTGAACAACATTTTTTTATCCCAAAAGAAGTTGCATTAACACCACCAGAAACAGAATTAAGAGAAATAATAATGAAATTTGATGGTACCAACCTAAAATTAGTTGCTGACTATTCAAAAGAAAAAGATATAACTACAACCGCAGCAGATCAAATAATAAACAAACTAAGAAATAAATCAAAGAAATTAATCAGAGCACTTAAAGAGAAAAACCCAAACACCGTTGACTTAACCGTCTTCAATAACCTTGCAAAAAAGTTCAAATTCGACAAATTATTGATGAGTTACCTAGCCGAAGTAATGCGATTATCTCCAAAAAAAAACATTCTTATTATGTCACAACAAGAAAAAACGATAAGACGAGCATTAGAAACAACAGCAAGAAGAAAAAAAGTAAAACCAGAAACCATAATTATGAGAGCACTTGAAATGTACGAAAGATACGATGAAAGAATTCAAGCAATAAAGAAAGCTTACGGTCCAAAATGGCATGATATAATTCTAAAACAATATGAAAAAACTCATCGAAGAAGAATAACCAACTAACAACAAATCGTTCTCACTGGTGAACAAAATGTTTTTATGCATGAACGTTTAATACTATGCATGAAATAAAACACAAAAGCATTATATTGGAAGGAGAAGAGTTAACCAGCTAAAACAAACTAACTAAAAAAGCAATTAAAGCTATAATCATTCCAACCTTTGAAAGACTTTTTGAAAACGAGTACTCGTTTTTCATTATCTGGAAAAACGAAAACAAGAAAACTATTCCTGAAATAAAAACTAAACAGGCAAACCAAATGCTTGGAATGATTCCAGTAAAGAAAGGGTAAAACCCAAAAAATATTGCTAAAAGATAAACTATTAGTACAGTTAAACCAGCTTTTCTCTCACCCAAAACCATTGGCAAACTTTTCTTTAACCCTTTGTCAGCGTTTAAGTCTTCTAAGTCTTTAGTTATTTCTCTTCCAACATTCGCAAAAACAGCAGTTATGGCAAGAAAGAAAACAATTGAATAATTGCCTGTAATTGTTGCACCAAAAACATAAGTAAAACCAGCACTCAAACCAATAACCCAGTTACCAACAAACTTAAAGTAACGCATTTTAAAACTGTAAAAGAACAACAATAACGAGAAAACTACTGCTACAAAAAATGCTTCAAGAGAAACACTTAAAGCTAAAAGGTTTCCTGCAGAAAACAAAATTACAATAAAAGTTCTTGCCTTACTAGCACCAATTTTTTCAATTAATAATTCTTTTCTTCTCTTTCTTTTATCAACTTCCAAGTCAAAGTAATCATTTACTGCTTGTCCAGCACCACAAATCAAGAAAACTGCAACCATTAACAACAAGATTTCCAAACCAAAATCAATGAAACCTAAAGAAATCAAGTAACCAATTAAAGTAGCAATAACAGCAATAAAACAATTAATTGGCCTTAGTAAAAAAAAATAGTGTTTTAGGCTCATTACTTGTTAACCTTTTTCACTTTATGCTTTACTCTAAACTGTGCTCCGCCACACTTCCTGCACTTAGTTGGCTTTCTCTTATTTGGAGCTCGTTGTTTGCTATTACATTTAATGCAAATCCACATATCGTCAAACAATCTCTTGTCTGCTTCAGGAAACCTAGCCATAAAAAAATACCTCAATAAATAAAAAAGTTATAAGTAAAACTAATAGGAAAAGGTTTTTAAAAGCGTTTAGGGAAAAAGGTTTTAAATATTGCATTAATTAAAAAGGCTAATAATATGATTCCAGCAAAATTAAAAGAACGAGACGAAGTAAGGGTTATTGCTCCTTCATGGAGTTTAAGCCTTTTATCTAAAGAAACCATTGATTTAGCTACAAAAAGGCTTGAAGGTTTAGGCTTAAAGGTTTCGTTTGGAAAGCATGTTGCAGAAAAAGATGATTTTGTTTCATCACCAATAGAATTAAGGGTCGCAGACCTTCACGAAGCTTTTGCTGACAAGAAAGTTAAAGCAATCCTTACAGTAATTGGAGGCTTCAACTGCAATCAAATGTTAAAATACGTTGACTTTAATTTATTGAAAGAAAACCCTAAAGTTTTTTGCGGTTTCTCTGACATTACTGCCTTACAAAACGCTTTCCATGCTAAAACAAGTTTGGTAACTTACAGTGGCCCACATTATTCAAATTTTGGAATGAAAAAAGGGTTAGATTACACGATTGATTATTTCAAGAAATGCTTGTTTGAAAGCAAAGAATTTGAAGTTAAAGCAAGCAGGGAATGGAGTGATGACGAATGGTTTAAAAACCAAGAAAACAGGGTTTTTCACAAAAACGAAGGACATTTTATAATAAATGAAGGCAAAGCTGAAGGCACAATAATTGGAGGAAACTTATGCACTTTGAACTTATTGTATGGCACTGAATTCATGCCAAGCTTGAAAAATTCAATTCTTTTTTTGGAAGACGATGAAGAATCCAGAGCACATCATTTTGACCGTAACCTACAATCATTAATTCACCAGCCAGAGTTTGAAAAAGTCAAAGGAATGGTTATTGGAAGGTTTCAGAAAGCATCAGGGATTTCAAACCAAACACTGGAAAAAATAATTAAAACTAAAAAAGAACTGGAAGGCATTCCAGTTATTGCTGGACTGGATTTCGGACACACTACTCCAAGCATTACTTTTCCGGTTGGGGGAAAAGCCAGTATTAAAGGAATCGGAAAAGAAACAGAAATCAAGATAACAGAACATTAATCAAACAAAAGGATAAGGCTTTTAATATTGTGCTCTAATAAGAATTATAACTGTTTTTGCTCTGGTGGTGTAGTCGGCCAAGCATACTGGCCTTTCAAGCCGGTGACTCGGGTTCGAATCCCGGCCGGAGCAAATTATATTTAAATGCTAATTAATGCAGTATTTTCTCATTAGAATATAATTAACAGTGTATTTTATATCTAAATGCCACTATTTATTTCCAAAACGTTAATGAAAAAATGTTTTTTGTACCAACAAGCTTTTAAAATCAAGGATAACCTTAAATTCTGTTCAAACAATTATAGGATGATTAAATGAAAATTGTTTTTATAACCTTGTTTTTGATTGTACTATTTTTGAGTGCTGGTTGTGTTCAAAAAGAAAACAACAAACCACAAGTTAGTGGAATGCTTAAAGGTGTAAGTCTTTCACCTAAAAGTTTTCAGGAAAACGATTTTCAAGACTTTTTTGTTAAAGCAGAACTTGCAGGTAATACAGTGTCTTGGGCTGGTGACTGGAAAGAACTAGAGTCAAGCAATGGAAGCCCGATAGTTGTAGCAGAACTGTCAAAAAATTATGGTTTTACTCCATTAATTGAAGCAACATTTTTCACTCAGTCAACAGGACAACTATTAAGGCCTTTAAATGAAGAAAACAAGCAAGCTTACAAGAATAATGCAGTTGCTTTCGCTGAAAAGTACAAGCCAGAATACCTTGGTTTTGGAATTGAAGTAAACGTTTTATTTGAGAAATCACCTAAAGACTTTGAAGACTTTGTATTGTTTTACAATGAAGTTTTTGATACAGTAAAAGAAAAGTCGCCGAATACAAAAGTTTTCACTGTGTTTCAATTAGAGAAAATGAAGGGTTTAAGTTTTTGGCAGGACGGCAAACAAGATAACAGTAAAACTGAATGGTTTTTGATTGACAAGTTTAAGTCAGATGTTACTGCTTTCACAACTTACCCTGGACTAGTTTACAAGAACCCAAAAGACATTCCAGAAAACTATTACAATGAAATAAAAAATTATACTTCAAAACATATTGCTTTCACTGAAATTGGCTGGCACAGTAAAGCAAGTCCTGCTGGCTGGGAAAGCAGTGAAACAGAGCAGGCAGAATTTATTGAAACGTTTTTTGCTTTGACAAAAGAATTAGACAAGGAATTAATTGTCTGGAGTTTCTTGTTTGACCAGAAAACAATTGAACCATTTGACAGCATGGGATTAATTGATGACAAGGGAAGAAACAAGGAAGGCTGGAGTGCTTGGATTGAAGAAGGAAAATGAATTGAAACAAGAATTATTGAGTTTAATAATGACGATAAAATGATTGAAGCAGACATTTATTTTGCTGGAAAGAAAAACCCTTAAAGATTAAACTCAATTTTAACCAAAAAGTATTTATATAACGAAAGTTATATGTTCTATATAACAAAAGTTATATGATTGTTTAGGGTGTTTTTGAATGGTCAGAAAGTATTTAATTCCAAAGACTCTTGAAAAGCTTAAGAATGCAGTAAAGAACTGTGAAGAGCAAAATGTGTTCAGAAAAGCAAGCAAGGAAGATGCAGGAAAGTTTCTGGCTAAATCTCAAGAAGACTTGTTTTTTGCAGAAAACTTGCTTGATGAAAACAAGTTAGATTGGGCAATAATGGCTTGCTATAGGTCAATGTATTTGGCTGGCACTGCCTTACTAGTTTACTATAAACAAGAATATTCTAAAGACCATGGTTGTTTAGTTATAGCAATACTTGATATTTTGAAGAACGAGAAACCAGTCAAACAAATTCAAAAAGTGAAAAGAATACTTGAAGAGGAAGTTGAAGAATTAGAAAAGATAAGAAGAATCAGGAATATGTGCCAATACCAATTACATGAAATTGATGAAAGCAAGGCAAAAAAATGCGTTAATGAAGCAGGAAAGTTTTTAAAAATAATTGAAGAGGTGGTGCCAATTGTTTTTTAAGAAAAAAATAAGCGAGCCAGTTAAGATAATTTTAAGAAACCCGGGAATAAACGTTAACGACTTAAAAAAACAAACAACTAGTTTAAGCAACATAGCAGAAACAGTTAACGAGCTAGAAAAAAAACAGTTAATAATAACAAGTTATGAAAAAAATGAAAGAAAACTTTACCCTAACCCCGCAAACAACAAAACACTTAAAGAGTATGAAGCAATCGAAATTGAAGAATTATTAAAATTAGAAGAAAAATATCCTTTCATAAAAAAAGTTGAAAGAACAAGTGAAAGTATTGCAGGCAAGCTAAAAGATAACCTAATAAGTATTTTATTATTTGGTTCAATAACAACTTTCAAGCTGGCAAAAAAATCAGATATTGACGTCATAATAATAACAAGCAAAGAGTTAACTGAAAAAGAACAATCTATGATAACAAAAGAATTTATGGATTTAAACATTGAATTCAAAGCTGACAAAATTGCTCACGAAGTAAACGTTGTGTGGACAACAAAAAAAGATTACTTAAGCCAACTGCATAATAAAACAAGTTTTTCTCAAAACCTTCAAAAAAACCACGTATTAATAAAAGGAGTAAAAGAATTCATAAAAATAACTGGAGTTCCTCTAACAAGTCCTTGAATAGAAATAATTGACTTTGAAACTTAATAAAACGAGTTGAACGAAATGCAGTTAAAAGAAAACTTTTTAGAAATTAATTCTTTGATTAAAAAAGCTTGCAAGAAAGCACAGCGGAAACCTTCAGACGTCATGCTTTTAGCTGTAAGCAAAAAACAGTCAGTTGAAAAAATTAAAGAAGCTTATTCTTTAGGTTTAAAAGATTTCGGTGAAAATTACGCGAAAGAATTAATTGAAAAATCTTTAAAACTTCCAAAAAACATTAACTGGCATTTTATCGGCCACTTACAAAGAAACAAAGTTAAAAAAGTACTGCCAATTGTTTCAACAATCCAGTCAGTTGACTCCATTCAACTAGCAGAAAAAATTGACAGTGAAGCAAAAAAACTTGGGTTAAAAGCAATAATTTTTATAGAAATAAACATTGCTGGAAAAGAATCAAGAAACGGGTTAAAACCAGAAGAACTTCAAGAATTTCTTTTTAATGCAAGACAACTAGAAAACATTGAAATACAGGGTTTAATGTGTATTGCTCCGTTAACCGAAAAAGAAGAAACAAGACAGTACTTCAAAAAAATGAATGACTTAAATTCAATAATAACAAGTTTAAGTTACTTGAATCTTAACCCAAAACACCTTTCAATGGGAATGAGCAATGACTTTGAAATAGCAATAGAAGAAGGAACAACAATGATTAGAATTGGAACAGCCTTATTTGGAGAAAGAAAATGAATAAAGTAAAAATTAACAAGGCTTCCTTGAAAGACTTAAGCAAACTGCTTTCAATGACTAAAAGTTTTCCTGCTTTCATGGTTTCAAAAGACAAGGATTTTATTAGAAGAAAAGAGTTAAGTGAATGGATTAAAAGAAATGACTGTATTGTCTTGACTGCAAAACAAGAAAAAAATATTACTGGTTTCTTGCTTGCAAAACTAATTTCAAGTGACTGGTGCTTGCTTGACAGCATTGGAGTAAAACCAGAGTTCAGAGGACAAGGAATTGGAAGCAAGTTATTAGAAGAATTATATTTAGTTTTAAAGAAAAAAGACGTCTGGTATCTTCAATGCCTTGTAAAAGAAAACGAGAAAGAAACCAGAGAATTCTGGAAAAAGAAAGGCTTTAAAGAAGGCAACAAGTTTGTTTGGATTGAAAAACACTTGTAAGCCAAAACCAGCAAAAATCACTCACAGTATTTTAGTAAGTTTTCAACTATTTTCCGGTTTCTTCCAAAATCTAAGCCAAGCCAGCTTTCTGAACCGCCAGAAATTATATGTACTTCACTTTTGGTTGAATCAATTTCTTTCACTTTAACAAAAAACGGAACATACCTTGCACCATGAGCTCCAAGAGACAATAAAGTTGAACCTCCAAAAGCTGAAGAAACACCAAAAACCTCACAAACTAGTTTCTTGTTTTGGTCTAAAATACTGTCAGAGTAAACGATATCCCAGCCTTCCTTGAACAATCTTTTTGTAAGGTTCTCGAAAACTGTTTTAGCTGGAACACTTAAAGTTTCCTTTAATTGTTGTTTTACTGCCCTGCTAAAATTAGGTTGCATTAGTATAAAAACATTTTGAAAACAAGAAAAAAGGAAAAACTACTTCCCCTGCTTTTCTTTTTCTCCTAAAAACTTTGCTAGAAAGATTGTAAAAACTACTACAATAATGGTTACAATGAAAGCCGCAATCGTTAAACTTAACGCGTTATCAGCGCTCTCGTATAATGGTTTAAGCCAGGCAGTAATTGCATCCTTCCAGACAAGAGCCGCAACAAAACCTAAAGCCGCAATCATTAAAGTCAAAGTTTGTTTTTTTACTTCAATCATTAAATTCAAAACCATTCACCCACTAAATTAATAACAATAAAACAATTACCCATTATTTTAATAATAACAATAACCTTTAACTATTATAAATTAATTAGGTTTCAAAAGAAACCAATTAGTTGGTTTTAAAAGAAACCAAAAAGAAACTTTAAAGGGTGGTAAAAAATGGTGTTAGGTTTTTTTGAAGGAAGCATTGAATTAAGTTTGCCTAAAAGCAATCTTGCTTTCGGTGAAACAATTGAAGGAAATTTAAAATTAAAGTTAAAGAAAGAAAAACAAGCAAGACAGTTAAAGGTTTCAATTATTGCTGAAAAACAAGTAAGACAATACAGTGGAGTAATTGGAACAGGCAAGAGTTCTGGAAGCCGGAACGAAAAACTTTTCACAGTAGACGTTATCTTGGATTCAGAGAAAACTTTTCCTTCAGGAGAAAAAAATTACTCTTTCAAACTTCAAGTACCGTTTGAGAACTCTATTCCAAAAGATGCAACTGGAACGCTTGGAACAGCAGTAAAAGGACTTCAAATGCTTTCAGGCCAAACAAGCCAAATAAAATGGTTTGTTGAAGGCGTGTTAGACGTGCCAAAAGGCAAAGACATTAGCAAGAGAATTCAAGTCAGCGTGCAGTAAAGAGTTGAAAAGAACACTGTCAGCTCTTGAAAAGAATACAATTAATCTTGAAAAGAATACTTTTAAATTATTTTCCAGTTACAAGTAATTATAATTTTTGAAGGTGATAAATTGGGTTTAGGTATTGTAAAGCAGAACAAGGTTTTTTTGGACGGCCGCGGGTTTATTTTTGAAATGTTCAAGGAAAGCAATGAAATAATGAAAGATTTTCAAGTAAAACAAGTTACAGTTAGCACTATTTTTCCTGGAAGCGTGAAAGCATTCCACAAGCACGAAAAACAAACAGACATTATTACTTGTGTTAAAGGAAACATCAGGCTTGTTTTATGGAAGCCTAAAGAAGGAAAACCAGTTGAAAAGGCAGTGAAAGAAAATGCAATTGAAAAAGAAGTTTACTTTATTGGAGAACAAAACCCGTTAAGTGTTAAAATTCCTGCAGGAATCTACCATGGTTTTAGTTCAATTGGTGGAAAAAAAGCAACAATTGTTTACGCTACAAACCAAGAATATAATGCTGACGACGAGTTAAGACTGCCGTGGGATGTTTTAGGTAAAAAGGTTTGGGAAGTTGAAAACAAGTGAAAGTTTTTGTAACAGGGCATAACGGTTTTCTAGGCAAAAAAATCGTTAAAGTTTTAAAAGAAAAACATGAAATCATTACTTCAAACGACTTAGATATTGAAAGCAAGGAAAACGTTAAAAAAAACTTAACTGACTGTGAGATAGTAATTCATTGTGCTGGACAAGCAAACGTTGACTGGTGCGAGCAAAACAAGCTTGAAACATGGAAAACTAATGTTGCAGGCACAATTAATGTTGTTGAAAAGTGTAAGGAATTAAACGCTAAACTGGTTTACGTTTCCACTGATTATTGTGTTAACCCGACAAACTTTTACGCTTACACTAAACTAGTGGGAGAAGAACAAGCACTAAAGTTGCCTGACAGTTTGAGTGTAAGAATTTCAACATTATATGGTTTTAACGATGAAAATGACAAGAAGACTTTCGTTAACTGGGTTTTAAGCTCTAAAGATGAAATTAAAACTGTTACAGATAACATTACTCACCCGACATTAATTGATGACATTGCTTTAAACATTGAAAGACAAATGAAGAAAAGAAAAGGAATAATTAATGTTGTTGGCAAGGATTGCATTAGCAAGTTTGAGTTTACAAACAAAATAATTCAAGTTTTTGGCTTGAGTTTAAAGAATTCAGGAATTGAAAGCAAGGAATTAAAACACTGGGTTGCCATCAGGCCTGAAAAGATTCAGCTTGAAATAAGTGAAGAAATTAAAACTCATGACACGATTGAAGGACTGGAAATAATGCGAAAACAAATGAAAGAAAGTGATTGAATTGAAAGTAATTGACGCAATAATTGAAAGAAAAAGCATTAGAAAGTACTCTGACAAAAAGGTTTCAAGAGAACTAATTAAAGAAGTTTTGGAAGCAGGAAGGCTTGCTCCTTCATCAAGAAATACTCAGCCATGGAAGTTTTATGTTATAACTGAAGATTCAGATAAAGAAAAATTAAGAAAAGAAAAAGTTTTCTTTCAAGAATTTGTTTTAACTGCTCCGGTAATAATTGTTTGTTGTTCTAACCAAAAAGCATATAATGGTTCAAAAGAAGAATTAGATAATACTGCAGCAGCAGTAAGAGACGTAACTTTTGCTTCAAGTTTCATGGTTTTAAGAGCTCAAGAATTAGGTTTAAGAACTTGTTTTGTTGGCTGGATGGAAAAAGAAAAAATTAAAGAAGTTTTAAGCATTCCAAAAGAATTTATCGTGCCATACTGTATTGTTTTAGGTTATGGTTTAGAAGAAGGAACTCCAACAAAAAGAAAAGTCTTAAAAGAAATTACTTTCAACTTTAAATAGGATGGATTATAACAAACACTGGTTTATGGGTTTTGCAAGAAAAGCAGACTACTTAAGAAAACAAGACATTTTAGTAAACCTTGAAGGATTCATTGAAAAAGAAAAAACTGTTCTAGACGTGGGTTGCGGTAATACTGTTTTGTCAAAAGAAACAGCTGACAAATTTAAGTTAAAAGTTTCAGGAGTTGACTTAATTGAACCAGTAAAGCAATTAATTGACTTCAAGCTTTTTAACGGAAGAAGAATTCCTTTCAAGGATAACTCTTTTGACTCTGTTTTATTGTTTGATGTTTTACATCACATTAGAAATGAAAAAGAAAAACAAGAATTATTAAAAGAATGTTTTAGGGTTTCAAGGAATTCAATTATAATCAAAGACCATTATTACTCTAACTTTCTTCAAAAACAGTATTTGAAAGCAATGGATTTCACAACTAATTTTCTTCACAAAGTAAAAACTCCTTTTAACTTTATTTCAAAACAAGAGTGGTTGGAAATGAAACCACAAAAATTAAAGTTCTGGAAGTTTAAAAGAATTCCTCAAGTGATGGTAAAAAAATAAGTAAAGTAACTGCCAACAGTAAAATTGTTAACAGTTACTTTTTTAGAAACTAATTGCATGCTTCCATGTTTGGGTGGTCTAAGCAAACAATTTCTTTCAAGGCATTAATTTGCTGTTGCTGTAAATCGTTTTCATTTTTTAATTCCTGTAAAGCGTTTAATAGTTTTGATTGTGGCTGGCTTGAAGTCATTACTCCATTGCTTCCAACACAATTCCAAATTAAACCATTTGCATCAGGGTCAGCACTGCAAGAACCATCAGAATCAGTTAAAGTCAGAATAATGTTTCCTTCAGCATTAGTGTCCCCTATTTCTAATATTTCTAATAATGCTTTAGGACTAACTGTTCCAATTCCAACTTTGCCTCCCATGACAGACATTGTGTTGTCTTGCTCTAAATTGTATTCTAATTGTTCAGTTAATCCAATTCCAACACTACGCCTTCCACTGACTTCAATGTAGCTGCCTAGTGCAGTAGAACCTAATCCTGATGCTCTTACTCCAGCACCTATTGCCGTTGAATTATTTCCTGATGCTCTTACACTACTTCCTATTGCAGTAGAACTGTAACCTGACGCAGTAGAAGTATTTCCCATTGCAGTAGAGTAATCCCCTATTGCTTTAGAATAAGATCCAGTTGCAGTAGAGTATTTTCCTAAAGCAGTAGTATTTCTACCCATTGCAGTAGAGTAATCTCCAAAAGCATTAGTATCATAACCCATTGCAGTAGAATAACTACCTGAAGCAATATTAGCATAACCCATTGCCGTAGAGTAATCACCTGAAGCAACAGTATTTCTACCCATTGCAGTAGAGTTATCTGCTGAAGCATTAGTTCCAAACCCTAAAGCAGTAGAATTCCTGCCATAAGCTGTATTATATTGACCCATTGCTGTTGATGCATATCCAAAAGCTTCAGT
>JBDRCV010000017.1:0-4288 GCA_043821385.1 archaeon
TGGAGTGGTGAGTGGAGGACTTTATGGTTTAGGGAAAACTATTGGGCTTCAGCTATTCTTGTAACAGTTTTTGCTTTTGTAGTGATTGGCTTGTTAAAGTTTCTTTTAGCTTGGGAAACTCACATTTTATTGCATGAACCAAAAAGAAAAAGAAAGCCTAGACTAATTGGACGTCATTAATTTTTATTGCTGGAATTAATGAATCACCAAAAAAGGTTTTTTCCTTGCTTAAAATTAAATCTTTTTTTAAGAAGTTTAAAATGTTTCCTCCAATTGAAGCATTTTTAATAGTTTTAGTTTCACAGCCATTTTTTACTAGTTTTCCTAAACTTACAACCATTGAAAACTCTCCTGAAACCAGGTTAGCTGTATGCAAACCCATAATGCTTTCAACAACAATTGCTTTCTTGGAAGAAGAAACTAGTTTTTCATAACTTACTTCTTTCCTGCCTTCAACTATAATGTTTGAAGTCATTGCAGTTGGCTGAGAAAAACCATTAGAACGATAGCCATTGCCTGAAGGTTTTTCGTTAAACTTTACTGCATGCTTTAAGTCATTTAACTGGCAGTTGAATACTCCTTTATTGAAGATTTTTTTCTTAAAAGTTTTAGTGCCTTCATCATCTAATGGTTGAGTAGAAGTAAAATAGTCTAGTGTCGGGTTGTCAGTAATTGATAGTTCGCTGTTAAAAACTTGTTTTCCTAGTTTTCCTTGCAGGTAACTTTTATGCTGCATTATTTCTTCTGTTGCAATAACCGGAGTTATCAGACTTTCAATTAATCCAGTGAATTCAATTGAAGGCAAAATAATGTCGTAAGAACCGGAAGGAATTTTTTCAGGGTTTAATAATCTTAAAGCTTTTTTTGTTGCAAGAGAAAAGTCTTTCTGTAAGTTTAAGTCTTTTAATTTTGTTGCAAAACTTAAATGGAAAGCGTTTGAAGGCTTCTTGTCAAAAGTGTTTAACTCAAAGTAAGAGTTAAAACTACTGGAATCAATTGACAGTGAAATGTTATTTGAGTTAAAGAGAAAGCCAGAGTAATCATTTTTTGCTAGAGTCGCTTCAATTCCCTTAATTTTTTTTGAACTCTTTAATGAAAGTAATTCTTTTACTTCAAGAATCTTGTCAGTTAAGTCTAGAGCCTGCAAGTTTTTGTCAAGAGTTTTTGGTTGAGTTGTTTTTACAGGAGTAGGAAACTCTTTGAAGGTTTTCTCTTTTTTTACTAGAGCAACCTTTTTTGCTTTGCTAATTGTTTGCTTTAAAGAATTTTCATCTAACTTGCTAGTGAAAGCAAAACCATTAAATCCTTTATAAATAACTCTTATTCCAAGTCTAAACATTTCGCCTGAAAGAACGTTTTTTACTTTGCTTTTCATTATCTTTAACTTTTGTTCTTTAGTGTAACCAACAAACAATTCAACTGGGAAAGCGTTTTTTAAAACAATTTTTTCCAGTTTATCTTTATCACTTAAATTAATCATTTTCTTCCACTCACCCTGACATCTGATAGTTTGATAAATGGTCCGCCGCCTGAAACTGGAACGCTTTGACCTTCTTTACCACAAAAACCTGGATTGAATTCACCAACTTTATTGCTTAACAAGTCAATTTTAGTTAGAAAAGTTTTAATGTTTCCAGAAATACTTGCACCAGTAAAACTTTCTTTTACTTCGCCTTTAACTATTTTAAAAGCTTGCTCTATTCCAAACATAAAGGTTCCTGTTGCAGGGTCAACTTGGCCTCCGTTAAAACCTTTTAAGAGCAAACCATTTCGAGTTGTTTCAAGCAAGTCACTGTAACTTGTTTTTCCTTTCTCAAAAAAAGTGTTAGTCATTCTAATAATGGGTTGAAAGTTAAATGCTTGAGCTCTGGCATGGCCTGTTGGCTTGAAACCAAGAGCACCAGCTAACTCTAAGTTATTCAAGTACTCTTTTAGTACGCCGTTTCTTATTAAGAAAACTTTTCTTGACTGTGTTCCTTCATCGTCAAAAAAAGTTTGACCAAATCCTTTAGCATTAGGTTCATCAACTAAATTGATTTTTGAAGAACAAATTTTTTTTCCAAGCATTCCTCTTAAAACTGAAGCATGAGAGTTAACTGCATCTAATTCCATTGCATGACCTATTGCTTCATGAGCAAAAACGTCACTTAATTCAGGGTCAACTATAATGCTTGCATTTTCAGATTTTAAGGGTTTAGAGTCAAGTAATTGTAAAACAGTTTTTGCAGTGTTTTCAACAAAAGAATTTGAATTATCATTGAATGCTATTTCTAAACCACCAACGTTTGCTTTTGAAGCTCTTTTGCCTTGTAAGTTTTCTTGTTTTTTTCCAGTCACAAAAACGTTTAACAAGGTTCTGGGAATTGTTTGCTGTAATTGAGAGCCAAAAGAATTAATTAAAGTTTTTTCTGTCTTGTTTTCAACTAAAATTATTCTTGACTGTTTTAAACTAGAGTCAAGTTTTAAAGGCAAAAGAGAGAGTTTTTTTAATTTTAAAGACTTTTGTTCTAGGGAAAGACTTGAAAAAAGTTTTTTTTCTTTAACTTTAAGTTTCTTTTTAACTGGTTTCTGGTTCGGCAGTTTGACTTTCTTTCTTGCCGGCAAAAGCACTGCACTTTTAACTGCTTTTAAAACAAAGTTTTCAGAGTCAAAGTTTTTAAAATTGTTAGAGAAAGCAAAACCATAATTTCCTTTAACTAAAACCCTTAAACTTAAACCTTCAATTATCCCGTCATTTAATTCTTCAATACTGCCATTTTCTGCTTTAATTGAAAGACTCTTATTAGAGTCAAACCTTAGACTCCAGTAATCAAGTGACTGTCTTTCAACTTGTTTTTGGATTCTGTCAATCAAGGAAAACATTTTCTTACCTCAAGTATTCTAACTCTATTCTTTTTATTATTAGTTCGCCTCTGACTCCATCCCACTGTTTTTCGCTTTCCTTGACAACCAATTGTTTTTTGAATAAGGGTTGAAAGAAAACAAAGGTTTCGAATTCTCCGCCTTCGGCTGCAACGTTTATTTGAAACTTTTTTTCTAGTTCAATTAATTCTTGAATTGCCTGCTTGTCAAGAATTCTTCCAAGCCAGGATTCATTCAGACCGTGAGCGGCAACTGCTACAACCATTACTTTAAAATTTTCTTTAATTAATTCTTGCATTAATTGTGTTTGATTATTGCCCCACAAAGGATTAAAAGTTTTTAGTTCAAGCTTGTCACAAAGTTTTTGAATTCTTTCCCGCTGGTAATTGCTTGCAAGAGCACCGGAAACAACAGTGTCAACATGGAATTCTTTTTTAACTTTCTCTAATCCTTTCTTTAAGTCCTCTAACTCTAACTCTTTTTCTCCTTTAGAGTGAATAATTATTTGAGGGATTTCAAGTGCTTGCGCTTGAAGTTTAGTGTGCTCGATGGCTGGCTTGTGAAACATGTAAGAGTCACTTGCTTCAGGAATAACTGTCAGAAGGCACTTAACTTTATAGCCTTGTTTGACTGCTTGAAGAAAAGCATAATTAGAGTCTTTTCCACCAGAAAACAATACGCAGGCATTAGAAGTGTTAGGCATAAGATAACTTTAAGCAATTAACTTTAAATGCCTTTACGACTATTTTATTAGTGGTTTTGATGAGTGAAAGTTTGAAAGCTTGGATGAAAAAGCATTCCCTAAAGGAAGGCAACCTTGTTGACTTGAATTTTGGGAATGAAAAAGTTGAAGGATTTTTACTGCCTTCAAGTTCAAATGATTCTTTAACTTTAAAATTAATTAACGGTTACAATATTGGAGTAAAGTTAAAAGACGTAAAGAAAGTTGAAAAGAAAGGAGAAGGAATAAAGCCAGGAAAACCTGAAGTAAGAAAAATTGAGTTTAACAAGAACTTGCCTTTAATTGGTTTAATTCACACTGGCGGAACAATTGCTGCAAGAGTTGACTATGAGACTGGAGCAGTAATTTACTCTGGGTTTAATCCAGAAGACTTAATTAACTTGTTTCCAGAAATAACTGAAACAGCAAACATTAAAGTAAGATTTTTGAGCGGTGTTGCTTCAGATGACTTAAACTTCAAGCATTACCAGTTAATGACTAAAACAATAATTGAAGAAATAAAAAAAGAAAAAGAATTAAAAGGAATAATTTTAACTCACGGCACTGACACCATGCATTACACTAGTTCAGCTTTAAGTTTTATGCTTGAAGGTTTAAACATTCCAGTAATTTTAACTGGTTCACAGCGTTCAAGTGATAGGGGGTCAAGTTATGCGGCAATGAATTTAGTTTGTGCTGCAGAAT
>JBDRCV010000018.1:0-7726 GCA_043821385.1 archaeon
ATTTAACTGACTTACCAAAAACTCTTGCGTTCTTGAAACTGGAAAGAAATTCTTTATGAATTTTAAGACAGAAGTCTTTGATTGTTGCAGGTTTTCTTAGAATAATTGGTTTGTCAGAGTCAAGTTTAGAGTAAACTCTAATGAAACCTGTTTTCTTTATGATTGCTTCAAGAAACAAGTTAAGGTTTTCTTTCTTTAAAGCTGAAACCTGAATCGTTGAAAAACCATGAAATTCCAAGAACTTGTTTTTATCACTAACCAAGTCAACCTTGTTTACTGTTACAAGTAATTTATTTGAAAAATTAATGTTTGCTAATCTTAATTCTTCAAGGATCTGACTGTTTTCTTTAAGAGTTTTTGTAGGGTCTAAAACGAAAACAATTAAGTCAGCTGTTCTAACACTAGCAAGAACTCGTTTACCCAAACCTTTACCTTGAGAAGCACACTCAATTAATCCAGGCAAGTCAACTAACTGCAAGAAAACGCCTTGAACGTTGATTGTAACAGCTTGAGGCCTTAAAGTTGTAAACGAGTACTCTGCAACCTTCAGCTGTTTTGAACTCAAAGCAGTAATCAGAGAACTTTTTCCAGCTGAAGGCAAGCCAACAAAGACTATTTGACAATCACCTTGTTTTTTTACTGCAAAAGAATCTCTTGCAGGAATCTTTGACTTTACGCTTGATTTCACAAGTAATTTATTCAGCCAACCACGAATTTCTGCATAAGCTCCGCTATTGTAACCAGGCATTTCTTCTAAAATCAAGCGAATTTCTTTCGCTTTAGCCTTTCCAGTTAAACCATCCAACCTTTTTGAACATTTATCAATAAAAACCATGGGCGGCATCGCCATTTATAACACCTCCAAAATAACGATTTCTAGAGTTTTAGAAAACCAAAAATTAAGAAAAAAAAAGAATTCCAGTAACTCTATTAAATTAAATTAATGCAAAGCAGACTGACGTCTACTTAAACAAAGTAAAAACAGGTAGTTCTAATCCGAACACTTATAGCTTGAATTGAAAACATGACAAATTAAAGGCAATAAAGAGAATAAAAAGGTTTCTGCTGACTGACAACAAAAACCAAACAGTTATATAGTCTTTTGTACTACACTATTGTAATGGTGATTCCATGGCTCACTTTTCATCCATTAGGCCGACTAGGCATTACATTGAAAAACATGAAAGAAACGTGCCATGGCACAAAGTCGTGGAAATTATCTTGAAAACTAAGAATCCCAGAAGAAAAGGAAATAAATTTGAGATAGAAAAAGACAAGTATTATGTTTTATTTGAAATAAAAAATAATGTTTTGTGTGTTATTAATGCAAAAAAATCGTGAAAGTGAGATAAAATGAAATGTCCTAAATGTAATTCAAGTTTGAAAAAAGTTTTTGTTAGTGTGCACGGTGCAGAAAACAAAATTGTTAGTTATCAGTGTTCTAGTTGTGACTACTTTGGATTTGAACCTGAATCATCAAAAAGAGTAATTAACGAACTAAAAGAAAACCCTTTGAAAATTAGGCAAAAAATAATAAAATTATCACAAGACAGATTAGGAATTTACTTTAACAACAATGTAGTGAGAAGTTTGGAGTTAAAGAAAGGCGAGCATATTTATCTTTCAGTACCAGACAAAAAACACATTGTTCTTGAATTACCTTAATTATTACTTATAACATTCAATGATTTTCTACAATTTTGGAAACATTAAACCAATAACAAAGAATAGAGCCCCAGAAGGGGTTTGAACCCTTGACCTCCTGCTTACGAGGCAGGTGCTCTACCAACTAAGCTACTGGGGCTTTAGGTTTTCTTTTTTTAAGTAACACAGCCAAAACAATTAGTAAAACAACAATTATGGTTACTAGTAATATAACCAGAAAGTATTCTTCAAAAAAAGAATTATTTGGAGTAACAGTAACTGTAACGTTAAAGTTGTTTGCATCACCAGTAAAAGGCTTGTGAGAAATAGTTACAGGGTTAAAAGTAATTGCCTTAAAGTCTTCAACTTCACACCAAACAAAATAACTTGTTTCAGGCCAATTGCCTGCATCACAATAACCACTATAATTGTTAAAGGCAGTACTAAAACAAGTTAAATCCCTAGAATAATCTCTTCCAAGAGAACCATAACAAGAAATAATACTGTTAATTGAACTAATAAAAGAACTTTTATTCCACTCAATTTTAAAGGAATCATTCCTGAAATCGGTTATCCTTAAATTTAAGATACCTGAATCCTGCTGAAAGCCAGTATCATTATCTTCTCCATTATCGTCTTCCCTTCCAGTTGCAGTAAAATTAATTGTTCCAGAAAGTTTTTCCAAATCATCAACTAAAACCAGCCATTCTTCACTACTTCTCTCGAAATAATTTAAGTCGTCTTCAAGCAAGTTTAAACCAGTTAAAGAAATTTGCAAAGTACCATCAATTGTAACCGCATCACAGTCAATTTTGTCATCATTTCTCTTAAAATTACAGTCTCCTCCAGGAAGAACAATGTTCCTGAAATCAAAATAATAACGCTGGCAATTAGAACCAAAATTCAAAGCATTACAAGGCGGAACAATAAAAACAATGTCATGCCTTCCCTGCTTTAAACCAGTGAAAGAAAAAGTCAAACTAACTTCACTGGTTCCAGAATTAAAGTCATCTAAGTTAACAGCCATTTCAACAGCATTAGCTAGAGAAAAAAACAACAAAAGACAAAACCATAAAAGAATTATTTTCCTCAATTTCCTCATAATACATAAATTAAATAAGGAAAACAGTTATAAGTTTAATATAATGCAAAAAACGAATTTTTTAAGCAACTTTAACGGTTTAAACAACAATTTTTATTACTTTACCGGATTAAAAGGCGTAATAAGCAACAGCATTGCTTTAATTGAAGGCAAGAAAAAAACCGTGATTGTAAGCAATCTAGATTACGATAACGCTTTAAGGCAGGCAAAAAAATTAAAGTTAAAAGTAAGAAAATTTTCAAGCAAAAAAGAATTAGAAGAATTAATTAAAAAAGAATTAAAAGGAAAAGTTGTTGGATTAAATTATGCCAGAACAAGCATTAAAGAATTAAAGTGGCTGGAAAAAGTTCTGAAAAAAAAGAACTTTAAAAACTTTAAAGACATTGAACAAGAAATTGGATTAAAAAGAAGCATTAAAAGCAGGGAAGAAATAAGAAAATTAAGAAAAGTTTGTTTGCTGACAAGAACTATTTTCATGAAATTAACCGAAGAAATCAAGTTAAACATGACTGAGAAACAAATCAAGGCAATTTTAGATAAAATGGTTTTTGAAAAACACGCTAGTTATTCTTTTCCACCAATAATTGCCGCAGGAAAGAATTCTTTAACACCACACCACCAGCCAAGTAACAAGAAACTATTGAAAAACGAATTACTGTTAATTGACTTTGGTTTAAAACTTGAAGGCTATTGTTCTGATATTACAAGAGTTTTAGTTGCAGGAAAAGCAAGCAAAAAACAAAGAAAGTTATTTGAAAAAGTTTTAAAAGCATTAAAAGAAACCATGAAAAAAGTTAAAGCAGGAGTTAATGGTTTAGAGTTACAGGAAACAGCAGAAAAAGTTCTTGAAAACAAAATCCCGCACTCAATCGGCCACGGCATAGGATTAAACGTGCATGACTACCCAAAAAAACTTAAAAGCAGGAAAACAATTTTAAAAAAAGGAATGATTATAACCATAGAACCTGGCTTATACATTAAAGGTGTTGGCGGAGTAAGAATTGAGGACGATGTACTGGTTACAATAAATGGTTCAAAAGTTTTAACCAAGATTCCAAGAAAACTCTTTGAAATCAAGAGTTAAATCAAGTGTTAACTGAAACAGTTTTCTGTTTCTTGTACAAAGAAATTATTTCTTTTTCTGTAGTAGCATCTTCAGGTTTCTTGTCATCACGATAAGACATCATTCTTGGAAACCTTAAAGCTAAACCTTTACCTTGCTTTATTGCAGTTAAATGAGTTGGGCTTTCAGTTATCTCATCTGCCCGGACTTCAATAACATACTTTGGTTTAACCCAGTAATCTGGAACAATATCAGACAATACTCTGACTGGTTTTATTGAAGACTTAATTTTTGACAGTTTAGTGCTTAAGTCTTTTAATTGTGTTTCACTTAAACCAGTTCCAATTTTAGCTAAACTCTTAAAACAATCTTCTTTTTTATCATAACAAGCTGTAAGCAATGCACCTAAACCAAACTGCGTTCTTTTACCCCTGCCTTTAAAAAAACCAATTATTACTACGTCAAGAGAATCCAACAAACGTCCTTTTTCAAGTCTTTTAAGTTTAACCCAAGCAAACTTTCTTGCACCAGGAATGTATTTTGATTTCAAGTCTTTAGCCATTATTCCCTCTAAGCCTTTTTCAACTGCAGTCGCAAAATAAGTTCTGATTACCTTAGAGTTTTTTGCAATAAAATTATCAGTAACTATAATGGTTTCACCTTTAAGAATAGTTTCCTCTAACAACTTGTGCCTTTCACTTAAATTCAAATCCAGCAAGTTCTTGTCATTCAACATTAGAATGTCAAAAGCAAACAACTTTAATGGCAGCTCGCGAGACATTTTTTCAATATCATACTTTCTTTTTCTTTGAATTGTCACCTGAAAAGGATAAAATTCTTTGGCTTCCTCATTGAAAGCTAGTGCTTCGCCTTCAAGAATAACTGACTTTGCTTTAATTTGTTTTTTTGCTGCTTGAATTATTTCAGGAAACATTTCAGTCATTTCTTCTGCATGACGTGAAAAGATTTTGACTTTGTCATCATTTTTGTGTAATTGCACTCTAAAACCATCGAGTTTTGGTTCAATTAAACAAACGCCAATTTTCTTAAAGATTTCTTCAGGTGTTTCAAGCCTTTCAGCTAAAGCAGGCCTGATTGGAATTCCAAAAGAAATCTTAATATTGTTTAAACCACTAACTCCTTTATCTTTTAATTTAACTGCAATTAAACCCAAGTCAGCAAAAATATTAAACTTGTCTTCAATTCGCTCACGCAAAACATAAGACAGTCTTCGCATTAATTCTTGTTCTTGTTTTTCTTTAGATTTAAGTTTCTCAAGCTTGTGTTTTTCAGTTAATTCTTTAACTAGTTTTTTCTCGCTTAATAATTCTTTTGAATAAATTCCAGCCAAAGCATCCATTAAAGTTGGATCCCCTGCACCAAGACGCAGGTTTCCTAAAGGCACTCTGACAATAAATTTTGCCTCTGAAGGCATAGCAGAATTAAGCAATTCTGCAAGCAACCTGATTTTTGACTGCTGGCTTCCAGTTCCGCCAGTCTTACTAATTTTCAACAAGTTTTCATGAACTTTATGCAAGGTTAAAGGTTGAGAGAAAAACGATTTCTGAGCTTTCTTTTCAATAAAATGTTCTGCCACTAACCCTAAATCACCTTTTGATTTATAACTTGCTTGAACTTGAACAATAGAATAACCAGTTGTTTTAGCTATAGCTTGAACAACAAACTTTTCTCCCAAACCAGTTTCCACACCCTCAAAATCAGGAGCAAGTTTGCCTTGCGTTAAATAAACAACGTTCTGAATGTCAGCAGGAGAAGATTTCTCGAAAAGTTCTTTTAAAATTGAAGTCATCTCTAACCTAGACGAAGCTTTCTCAATTCTTTCAAAATATTCAGCTATAACACTAAAATGCATGCAATAACAAAGAAAAGAAAAAAAGAAAAACCTACCTTAAATTCCAAAACCAAGCAATCCCAACAAGAAAGCAATTACAAAGAAAACAATTACTTGAATTACAATAATTAGAATCCATTGCAGGAAAGCTTTTGACCAGCCAGCTTTTGTGCCATAAGCCCAACTAGCTGAAACCTTTACAGCAAACAACATTACAATAAAAGAAACAATGATTGCAATAAGGTTTGAAGTAGAAAAATTAATTAAACCAAAACTTAAAGCCATTAAAATACACTAATAAAAAGAATTACAGAAAGGCTTTTAAAGACTTTCAAACACTAAAATTACTGGTTTAAATGAACAGAAGGGTTTTAGTTCCTAGTCAATAGAAAGCCTTTTAATTTGTTTAAATCTATTTCTTTTAAGATTACAAAAAAATTTAAGCGGGGCTATAGTGTAGTCTGGTCTAGCATTTGGGCTTTGGGAGCCTACGACGAGGGTTCAAATCCCTCTAGCCTCATTCAACCTTTTCGAGCGCTCACTTCGTTCGCTTTCAAAAGGTTGGCGAAAAACAGCGGCGTAGTCGCAGAAGATTGTCGCCGAATCTTTTCGGCGTTCAAAAGGTTGGCGAAAAACTGTCGCTTCGCGGCAGAATAAGGCAAGGTGTTTTAATGACTGAAAAAGAAAAATTAATTGGTTTAAGCGCTAAAAAGAATGAAAACTTTAGTGAATGGTTTACTCAAATTTGTGGAGAACAAGGCGCAGACCTAGTTGACATTAGGTATGGAGTGCAAGGATTTGTAGTCTTAAAACCTTTTGGGTTTAAATTAATTAGAAGAGTTTACGAGTTACTTGAAAAAGCATGCGAAGAAGACAATCATGAACCAATGCTTTTTCCAACCGTCATACCAGAAAAAAACTTAATGCTAGAAAAAGAGCACGCAGGCTTTACTCCTGAAGTGTTCTGGATTGAAAAAGCAGGAGACAAAAAACTAGAACAAAACCTTGGCTTAAGGCCTACAGGCGAAACAGCAATCTACCCAATGTACGCGTTATGGATTCGATCACACCAAGACTTACCATTCAAAGCTTACCAGTCAAGAATAACTTCTTTTCGAAACGAACCAGTTACAAGGCCTTTTATTAGAGGCCGCGAGTTCAGGTTTTTTGAAACTCACGACGTTTTCGCAAGCCACCTGGAAGCCTTACAGCAGACAGTTAAAGACAAAGAAATGATGGACAAAGTTTTATGGGAAAAACTATTCCTGCCATTCCTTTTTTTGAAGAGAAGCCAGCAAGACAAGTTTCTTGGAGCAAAAAACACTTTTTGTGCTGACACAATCATGCCTGACGGTAAAAGAAACCAGTTAAGTTCAACTCACGACTTACATCAAAACTTTTCAAAACCATTCAAAGTTGTGTTTACAAACAAGAAAGGCGAAAAAGAGTTTGGATTTCAAACCTGCTGGGGTCCTGGAATTGACAGAATTGTTGCAGCAAGCATTAGCATTCACGGTGACGACAAAGGCATGGTTTTACCTTTCACTCTCGCTCCAACTCAAGTAGTCATAATTCCAATAATAATAGGCAAAGACATTAAAACAGATAATGAAGTAAGACAAAAATGCATTGAAATACAAGATTACTTGAATTTACAGGCAGGAGTAAGAGGAATGCTTGACTTAACTAACAAGACTCCAGGCTTCAAGTTTAACAAGTGGGAGTTAATGGGCGTGCCATTAAGAATTGAAATCGGGCCAAACGAAGTAAACAACAAAAAATTAAAAATAGTTAAAAGGGCTGACGGAAAAAGTGTTATAGTTGAAGAAAAAGACTTAGTTCAAGAAATTAAAAAGCATGCAAAAGAAAACGATGAATTAATTAAAAAGAAAGCAGAAGAATACTTTAAAAATAAAGTAATGGAAACCAGAAAATTAGAGGACTTAGACAAAATTTTAAACAAGGAAAAAAAGTTTGCTTTAACGCCTTTTTGTTCAATTGAAGCAGAAGGAACAAAATGCATTAATGAATTAAATGAAAAGATTCCGGGAGCACACGTTTTAGG
>JBDRCV010000019.1:0-2819 GCA_043821385.1 archaeon
CAGAGTCAAACTTTAAAAACTTGACGTTGATTCCTTTATTTGGCCAGTAGTGAAATTGGTAATCTTTAAAAGCTTCTTCGCCTTCACTGTTAGTTATTAAAGCAAAAACATTGTATTTTCCAAAACCCCTAAGGTTTTCAACAATTCCACTACAACTGCCATTTAATGGTTCATTGTTTGTTGGAGCACCAATAACTCTTTCTTCTTGTTCGCAAGTAGTTTCAATAGTGTGAGTTTGCCCGTTAGGCCTAATTAGTTTTACAAAAATTTCAAAACTATCATTAATTGTGTCTTGAAATTCAAAATTCATTTCAAGAGTTGGTTCTACTTCACCTTTAAAATAGTGTTTTTTATCAGTTTTCATTTTAGTTATTTCAATTAAGTCATTCTCGTTAGCACTAACTGCAGGAATTCCTGCAAACAAAAACATTACTGCTAAAAGAAAAACAATTCCAGTTAATTTTTTATTCATTTTATTTTCCTCCAATTTTTTTTAAAATTAATTATTTATTTAGTTGCAAAGATTGCCCACCAAGGCATTGCAATATCACTAGTCATGCCAGTTTCAGCGTTAACTGTAGTTGAAACTTCAGCGTCTAAAGGAATGAATCCAAAAAGATTGAATTTTTTCATCATTCTAGCCTTGTAAACTGGTGTTTCTTGTTCAATGTCTGCTTCAAGTGATGGCTCTGATTGTAAGCCAGCTTCAACTTTTTTTGCTTGATAACCAAGCTTTACTTTTGCTGTCTCTAAAGCCACTCCAGGCATTACTTTTAACTCGTATTTTATTGCTTGCTCAGTGTCAGTACTTCTAATAAAAACTCTGTCTTCTGAAACTTCAATTGATTTAGAACTAATAGCACTAGCTCTAGAGTCACTTATGCTTACCTCATCAGCTTGCTCGCTTGAAACAGTAACACTTGTAACTCCACCAGAACTAGAAATTCCTTGAACTGGCACTTCAGCTACACTAACAGAAATTGATTGTGGTGTTGGGACTTCAGTATTAGTTGTACCGCTTCCCGCATAACTTGGTTGTGTGGGACTAATAATTAGACTGTCATTAGGCATTATTTCTTTTAAACTAGGTGCTGCTGCAGTATCATTAATTTTTGCTGTTCCAGTTGTAGTACTTGTTTCAACGTTAACTGCTTGAACTGCTAAAGTTAACCCAGTAAAGACTAAAACCATTAAGGCTAAAGCCATTAAATTTAATTTATTTACATTCATTTTATTTTCCTCCTTTTTTTTAAACATATTTTTTATTCTGTTGCAAAGATTGTCCACCATGGACTTTCAATGTCACTAGCTGTTCCATCGACTGCGTCAATAATAGTTGAAACCTCAGCATTCAAAGGAATGAATCCGAAAAGATTGTATTTTTTTGTCATTCTTGCTTTATAGAAAGCTGTTTCTTCTAGAACGTCAACTTCAAGAGTTGGTTCTTCCTGATCTTCAATTTCAGCTATTTGATAGCCAAGTTTTGTTTTTGCTATTTCCAGTGCAGTTTTTGGGAGAATCTTTAAATCATATTTTTCTGCTTGGCCTGTAAGGGTATTCCTAATGTAAAGATTGTCCAGATAAACTTCTATTGGTTTAGTGCCAGTAGCAATAACTCCTGAATCGTCAATTGTTAAAATTCCGCTTTCGCTTGAAATTGTAAGGTCTCTAACTCCACCAGAGCCAGGAACACCTATAACTGAACTTTCTAAGATATCTTCAGTAGTTCTTTGTAAGTATCTGAATTCAGGGTCAATAATTAAATTTACGTCTTCAACACCAATCATGCCTCTATGATTTGGGCCAACATAATTTTCATCATAACTAGTATTATAGTCTTCGATGCCAATATTCGCATTAAAGTCTTCTCCAATGTTTAAGTCTGTAATGTTTGTGTTGTAATCTTCAATTAAAGTATTTAAATCTGTATCGTTTGAGTTATAGTCTTCTGCTTGAACGCTTAATGATAAACTTGAAAAAATCAAAACCATTAAACTCAAAGCAATCCAATTAATTTGTTTCATTTGTTTCTTCCTCCAAAAAAATGTTTTTTTTTCCTAAAAGACTTCTATTGGAATCCTTTATAAAGGCTCTCTGGAACAAGTGGAACGCTAGTGAGGAATCAAAAAAACAGGGTCATTAAGTTCTTGGAAGTCTTGAGGCCATTGAGGAGGAATAATTCTTTGCTTTTGTTTTCTCAAGTGATCAAAAAAGTCAGGACTCCATTTACTCATTATTCTTGCAGGACTATTGTTAAGGCTAACTTCATTTAACTCTTCAATTATTACTTTCCTGAATTCACTGTAAGGTAGTGCTCCAACAATTATTTGGTCGTTAATGAAAAACCAAGGCAAGCCATAAACGCCTAAAGCTAAAGCATCACGCCTATCCTTTAAAACTTCGCCTTCATACTTGCTTGAATCCAAGCAAGCATTAAACACTGGTTCGTTCAATCCAAGCTGTGTTGCAAAACTCTTAATTAACTCTAAACTTAATTCATTCCAGTGTTCAAACAATAAGTCATTCATTTCCCAGTTTCTACCTTGTTCTTCTGCACACTCTGTTGCTTCTGCAGCCTTCTGGCTTAACCCATGCATGTTTAAAGGAAAGTCACGGTAAACGAATTTTACCTGCATTCCAAAATCTCTTAAAATTAAAGGCAAAGTTTGTTTGTGAAATCTCTGGCAGTAATAACACTCAAACTCTGAAAATTCAACTATTGTAACTTTAGCGTTTTCTGGCCCGATAAAAGCGTCATCGTCTGCCAAGTTTAAGTCATTAACCCACCATTTTAAACTAGAATCAGGGTCGGCGTTAAC
>JBDRCV010000020.1:0-13078 GCA_043821385.1 archaeon
TCTCGTTTTTTGTTGCAAGCCTTGAAGAAATCTTCATCTTCATTTTCTTGTCAAAACTCGTGTTACACTTTCTTAAAGTCAGTCTTCGAAAAACACAGTTAAATGCTTCTCTAGCGTAAGGCCTGTAACGAGCAGAAAACACACTTAAGACAGCTAACACAACTAAAGCAATAATACAAATCATTCACTATCACTTATATAATAAGACAATATAAAGGTAAAAGAATTTAAAGTTGTTGTAATTTCTAGAACTCTTCAATTAAATCACTAGTAGAATATACCTTAACATACTCTTGGTTTTTTAATTTTTTATCATTAGACCAAATATTACAAGATAACCTTAAAGCCAAAGCAAAATAAGGCGAATCATTTTCATCAGGCGAAATTGACTTTGCTTTTGGCAGTAAACCAACGTAAGCATCTAATTCAACAAAAGTAATTAATTCAAAAAATGACTCTAACAACAAATCAAAATCATCACTTGAAATCTTAGCCTTTGAAATTATTTCTTCCTTGTATTTTTCTAATTCAATTAAAAGAAATTCTGGTGCAAAGAATTCTAAATTTTCTCTGTAAAAGATTTTTCTTGTAAAAGAATTCTTGATTAAAGCAGAAAAAAGAATGTTGGCATCAACAATTAACTGCATTATTCCACCAACTTCTTATAATGATTTTTCCATAAAGACTTGTTAACTTTCCCACCTAACTCTAAAGCATCCTTTTCAGTTAACTTACTCTTAGAAGCAATTCTATCCAAAACTTCCAATTGCCTAATTTTTGCAGTAAACGCGTTTCTAGCAACAGCACTCCAATTAACTTCATCAAATAAGTCAAGCTTATTCTTTAATTCCATTGAAACACTTATAGTAACATTAGACACCAAAACACCCCCAATAAAATATGTGAACACACAGTTTTTAAAGTTTACTGTGTTAAAGAAATAATTGTTTATAGAAAAAGAATTTAAAGTTGTTGTAATTTCTTGAACTCACGGTCATCAACTTTCTTAAACAATAGCTCTGGCTTTGAAATTTTTTGCCCTTCTTTAACCAGTAACTTTGAAGCGTTAGCAAATAATTGTTCTTCCACTTTGCCTTCAAGATTTAAGTAACCCCAAACTTTTTGAGTGCTTTTAGGCAGAACCGGATGCAAGACTATGGATAGAGAAGCAAGAAAGTTTGAAAGCAAAAACAAAGAGTTTGCTGCTTGCTGTTTGTTGGTTTTAATTGTCTCCCAAGGTTTTTCGCTTTGAAAGAACTCGTTTGCTTTTTTAGCGTAAACAAGGCAAGCGTTTAAAGCTTCCTTTAATTTAACGGGGTTATCATATAGTTTTGCAATTTCTTTTGGCTCTGTTTCAATCAACTTTAAGAATTCTTTTTGTTGTTTTGAAAAACTTTCTTTTTCAGGTTTTGGAATTACTCCATCAAACTTTGAGTCAACAAAAACTAAGGTTCTGTGCACTAGGTTGCCGATGATGTCTGCCAGCTCTGAGTTAAGTCTTTCCTGAAAATTTTTCTCTGAAAACAATAAGTCTTCTCCAACTGATGCTTCTCTTAACAAGTAATATCTTAAAGCATCACTTGAATACTTTTCAATTAAAGCAATTGGGTCAACTAAGGTTTTAGTTGTCTTGCTTAGTTTCTCATGTTTTCCAGTGTTAATGAAACCATGGACTAGAACGCTTTTAGGTAAAGGAATTTCAGCAGACAATAAAAGACAAGGCCAAATTACAGTGTGAAACCAGCTAATGTCTTTTCCGATAACATGAATGTCTGCAGGCCAAAAAGCTTCAAAGTCTTTTCCTTTAGGAAAACCAATCACTGTCACATAATTTAGTAAAGCTTCAATCCAAACATAAATAACATGTTTTTCGTCAAACGGTACTTTAACTCCCCAGTCAAAACTTGAACGTGAAACACTTAAGTCAAGCAATCCTTCTTTAACCCTGTTAACTATTTCTTTTCTCCTGATTTTAGGAACAATAAATTCAGGATTTTTTTCAAAAAATTCAAGTAATGGTTTCTGGTACTTGCTTAACTTAAAAAAATAAGTTTCCTCTGTTAATTCCTCGCAATCTTTTTTGTGAACTGGACACTGTTTACCATCTAATTCTTTTTCAGTGTAATATCTTTCACAAGGCTCACAGTAAAGCCCAGAGTAAGTTCCCTTGTAAAGGTCCCCATTATCTTGTAAAGCTTGGTAAAAATCTTTAGCTGACTTTTCATGATAACCGTCAGTAGTCCTAATAAACTTAGTGTAATTGATATCTAGCTTTTCACATAAATCCAAATAGCTTTTTACCAGAACGTCAACAAATTCTTTTGGTTGTTTTCCCGCGTTTTTAGCGTAAGTTAAAACTTTTTTGCCATGCTCGTCTGTCCCAGTAGAAAAAAACACTTTTTCTCCTGAAAGTTTTCTCGCTCTAGCAATTGTATCACTAATGATTTTCTCATAAGCATGCCCTAAATGCGGTTTTGCAGTAGGGTAATCAATTGCAGTTGTAATAAAGAATCCTTTCACGACTTCAAACACCTAACAAAACCATTAAGTAAAAGGTTTTAAATTACTGTCTTTTTCTTTTCTTGAAGAACAGCAAACCTTTAAAACCATTACTATTAAAACTAATATTAAGAGCTTTGTTGGTGGTGGTGTTTTTGAAGCAGTATGTTATGAACGTTGAACCAGAACTAATTAAATCAGTCGACTTGCTTGTTGGAAAAGAAGGTCTTTACAGTTCCAGGAACGAGTTTGTAAGAGACGCTATTAGAAGCAAGGTTTTAGAGTACAGAAAGTTAAAAGTAAGAAAATTGTTAAAGCAAGCAGGCGAAAAAGCTTTAAAGAATGGCTGGAATGGCGAAATGCCGACAAAAGAAGAAAGAGACAGGGTTGCTAAAGAAATCATTAGAGAACAAGGGTTTTCAGTTGATTAATTCTTTTGGTTCTCTTACTTTAATTATGCCTTCAACCAATTTGAAATCCTTTTTATTGAAAGTTAAAAGTATTTCACAATTTGCTCTAACTGCAAGTGCTACATGTAACGCATCAGCAAAATGAATTCCTTTCCTGAAAAATTCTCTAGCAATTCTGTTATCTTCACTAATAGTTTGGATTGTTTCTATTGGTATTCTCATTTCCTTAAAGAAATTTTTTGTATCTTCTTTATTATAACAAACAATTCTTTCTATTTCTTCCATTGCGTGCTTTGACAAAACAATCAAATACTTTTCAGAGCATTCTTTAAAAAAGTCTTCTACTTCTTGAAACATTAACTTGAATGGTTTTCCAATCTCGCTTTTAATGAAAGCAATAAAAACATTTGAATCCAAGTAAACTTTTTGCAATTCTCCCAAAACAGCAAGCCTCCAACAAAATTAGTTAGTGAAAAGTTTTAAATTAGTGTTCTTTT
Source organism: archaeon (assembly GCA_043821385.1). Taxonomy (GTDB): domain Archaea; phylum Iainarchaeota; class Iainarchaeia; order Iainarchaeales; family JBDRCV01; genus JBDRCV01. Next base: position 3,407 of record JBDRCV010000020.1, read on the forward strand.
GGTTCGCTTTCTTAACTCTTAATTCTTATTAATTAGTTTAGCGTATTATTTACTGGGAAAGGGTTTTGGGTAAAGAATTCTAATTAAATAAGTTTTCTTACAATAATTAATTGTTAAAGGGAAAAAGGATTGTTAAAGGGAGAAAGGATAATGACTGTTAACTTGAAAGAACTTGAAGAATCGTCTGGTAATCCTTTTATTGACAAGTTTGAGAAATTCTTTAAAGTGTTTTACAAGAAAGACATTGAAGAGTTAGCTGAAAGTTATCCGGGAAAAAAGTCATTAAGAATTGATTTTGAGGACTTGCAAAAATTTGACTTTGAGTTAGCAGACGAGTTACTTGAAAACCCTGACATAGTATTACAGGCTTGTGATGAAGCTATTACAAGAGTGGACTTGCCTACTTTAAGTGAAGAAAAATTTGTTCCTTTCATTCGATTTTGTAATTTACCAATAGACAAAAAACCTTTAATCAGAAACATTGGAGCCAAACACTTAAGCAAACTGTTAGCAGTTGAAGGAATCATCAGACAAACAACTGACGTTTTACCAAAAATAAAGCTAGCTATCTGGCAGTGCAGGCGTTGCGCTAACACTTACAAAATAATTCAAGACAAACACGAACTAACAAAACCAGCTTTCTGTGAATGCAGGGGAAAAGACTTTAATTTGATTGCAGAAAAATCAGAGTTTATTGACTACCAAAAAATTCAAGTTCAAGAACCATTAGAATTACTTAAAGGCGGAGAACAAGCAATAAACTTAGACGTTTACTTAAGCAATGACTTAGTAAACAAAGTTACAGCTGGAGACAGAATAGAGTTAACTGGAACTTTAAGACTTGTTCCACCAAAAGCAAAAGGAACAGTTTTTGGCCGACACTTAGAAGCAATTCACGTTGAAGAAACACAAAAAGAATTCGAAGAATTAGAAGTTAACAAGGAAGACGAAAAAGAAATCAGAAAACTTGCCGCAAGAAAAGACGTTTACGAGTTATTAACTAAATCAATTGCTCCAAACATTTACGGTCACGAAATAGTAAAACAAGCAATCGCATTACAAATGTTTGGAGGAATAAAAAAAGAATTAACTGAAGGCTCTAAGATTAGAGGAAACATTCACGTTCTATTAGTGGGGGACCCGTCAACAGGAAAAAGCCAGTTACTTCAATACGCTGACAAGCTGGCACCAAGAAGCATTTATGTTTCAGGTAAAAGTGCTTCAGGCGCAGGACTAACAGTTAGTGCAGTAAAAGATGATTTTGGTGAAGGCGGCTGGACTTTAAAAGCAGGCGCACTAGTTTTAGCTAACGGTGGTTTAGGCTGCATTGACGAATTTGATAAAATGGACACTGAAGACAGGAGTGCAATGCATGAAGCAATGGCACAACAACAAGTTTCAGTTTCAAAAGCAGGATTATACAGTAAGTTTAAAACAGAGACTAGTGTTTTGGCTGCAGCAAACCCAAAATTTTCTCGCTTTGACCCTTACATGTCTTACATGGAACAAATTAATTTACCTCCATCACTGATTTCAAGGTTTGACTTGTTTTTTGTAATGAAAGACGTTTTAGACAGAAAAAAAGACGAAGAAACAACAAAACACATTCTTTCAACTCACCAAATGGCTGCAGAACTACAGGCAGTTAAAACTCAAGGCAAAAAAATTTCTCAAAAAACTTTAGAAGAAATAGAGGCAAAAATTAATCCTGCAATAGAAATTGAGTTATTCAAAAAATACGTTTCTTTTGCAAGACAAAGAATCTTTCCAATACTGACAAGCGAGGCAACCAAAACCATAACAGACTTTTACCTTGGATTAAGAGACCAGGGAAGAAAAGACGGAAGTTTTGCCGCAACCCACAGACAACTAGAAGGACTAATAAGGTTAGCTGAAGCAAGTGCGAGAGTAAAATTAAAAGACATAGTGGAAGCAGAGGACGCTCAAAGAGCAGTAAACATTTTTCGTTACTCTTTACAAGAAGTTGTAACAGACCCAGAAACAGGAAAAATTGACATTGACATTATTACTTCAGGCCAAACTCACTCTCAAGTAACCGGCATGAAAAAAGTTTTAATGATTGTAAGAGAAAAAGGACAAGAAATGGATAAAATTCCAATAGACATGGTAATAAGTGAAGCAAAAAGTGAAGGTTTGGAACAAGACAAAGTAATGGAATTTATTTCCAAGTTAAAAAAGACAGGCGAACTATACGAACCAAGACACGGGTTCTTGAAACCAACTCAAAAAAACTAACGCTTTCTTTTCCGAGACTTTAATTTAATTATAATTACAGCGATTAAAAAAACAACAAAAACAATTCCTAAATTAATTAATTCACTATAATTTAATTCTGGTTTAATTTCTTCAATTGACTTGCATTCACTGCACTCCCCACCACAGTCAATCCCTGTTTCTAAACCATTTCTTTTTTCATCACTGCAAGTTGGAATAACACATTCTTTTAAGTTAAGTTTTTTTACAGTAAACTCAACATTCTTGCTTAACGCACCTGCAGGAATAACTAAAACAAAATCACTTGATTCAAAAGTTCCACCTTCAATTCCAATAACTTTAGAGTTAACGCTTTCAACCATGCTAGAACACTCTGAATTAAACTCGCTTGAATTCAAGTGCAATACTTCAATGTTTTCAGGGTTTTCAATTCCATTAATTTTGAAAGACAACTTGTAAGGTAAACTAAAATTCAAGTCATGCGGGCTTACCTCTAAAACTAAAGGGTTTTCCTCTGACTCCAAGTTACCTATTTCTTGAACTAGGAAAGTTGAAAAAAAGTTTTTTGAAATGTCAACCTTGCACTCCCAGCCTTCTTTCATTTCACAATCCCAGTAATTAATGTTAGCGTTAATTTTTAGATCAGTTTCACTTGGAAAATTTTCAGACATAATTCCAGAATTACCTGAATAAGAATAACTTGAATTTTGCAATCCAATGCGAAGGTTTGGAGAATAATTATATGGGTCAATTCCTTTTTTTAGTATACCATCAACAGTTAACTGGTATTTTCCAATTGATTTCAATCCCGTTACAGCAAACTTTTTTGATTCTTTGTTCCATTTTAATTCAACCATTCCAACAAGTAAGTTCTTAAAACTAAAGGATCTTTTTCTTAAAGGCGGAGACAACACTACACTAAAAGAGTAATCATTTGCACTACTATTTGCATAACCTTTTTCTTGAAGTTTTTGGTGAATTTTATCTTTTAATGGAACTTGTAAAAAAATATTGCCTATATTTTCTCCTGAAGTAAAAGCCCCACCAAAAGAAAAATTCTTGTTAACACTGTCAAAAGATAAAGACATTCTGTCAAGCAAAGTATCATCAACTCTTAACCCCCAATATTCTTTTTCTTCTCCTTCACCTAATTGTTTTCCTGTTTTGTATCTTTCTGCAGTAAGCCTATAATTTTCTCCAATTACTATTTCCCTATAAAAAGAATTTATTTTTAAACCAGTTTTTTCACTGTACTCAAACAATAAATTGTCAAGTGTTTCTCCCCCAAAAGGAGCTTGTTCACTATTTCTTGGATTATAACCAAAACCAAGGAAAGTGCTTTCACCTTGCCTGTCAACCACATTAAATTTTATTGGTCCTTTAAAAAATTCTGCTTCAATTCCATTCCTCACGTTATTCCAGTTAGTTGTAACTTTCATCCAGTCCAGCACATTCATTGACGTTGTAGCTGCACCAGTTTCCTTATCCCAAAAGAATTGTATTCCTGGAGCATTAGCAGCCGAAAAACTCAAATTATAATTTTGGCCATTTAAAGTTGAAGCTACAAAATTTGCTTGACCTGCATTAAACTGTAACTCAATTTCTTGCAATTTTGTTACTGCATCTTCCCCCATAAAACCAGAAGTTCTATCTAATGCAAGTGTTACACTTCCCTGCTCTCCTCTTAAAACTTTTCTAATCCGCCATTCAGTTTGATCTTGTAATTTAACATAAAAACTTGTGCCAGCAAAATCCAAGTTAAAACCAAAAGAATCAGGTAAAGAATGTTCAGTTATTGTCGGCACTGACAAAAACTGTAGTTCTTGTTTTTGTTCTTCCAATTCAGAAACCCTGTCAGTAATAATAGAGAACTCTTCAACTGTTGCCAAGTAACCTTGAGATACTTTTTTTTCTAACTCGCTTAAATTTGCTCTTAATCCAGTTAGTTCATCTTCAATCATTTCAATTTTTGTCTCAGCTCTTGATTGACTTGAATCAAACGCACCATAGAAACCCTGGTCTTTTGCCAGCAAGTAATTGTTAGCATACATTTGTGTTTCAGAATCAACTTGAATGGAAAGACTTTTTGTCGGGTCATAAACTGCAATTCCCTGCATGTTAAATGATTGACCTTGAGGAAACTCTAATCTCAAATCAACTGCCGGTGTTGAGTCATCTGAAGTTTTTTCTATTGTTAGAAAAGTTTGATTTGGAACAATACTAATTTGAGTTAAAACTTTTTCAGAAAAGTCATCTTCATCAAAACCCCTAATAAGTGATTCAGCATTTTCCTCTAATTCATTATTTGACCTAATAAATTCTTCTAAGTGAATTTTATTGCTTTCTTGAACAAGAGAATACTTTGCCATTAAACTGCTTTTAAAAAAATTAACTTTATTTAAAAGATTATCTCTCAAACAAACTCTAAAGAACAATAATTGTGCAACAAGTTTTGGGTCATCAGAAGAACTAGTTTCTTGAAGCAGGGAAGGAATTTGTTGTGGTTCAGAATTCAATTTCTGAGAAAACTCTTTAACACACACTCCCAAAACCGAATCAAAGTCAGCATTAACCAAAGAATTCTTTTTAGCTTCAATTAAATTTAAAATCAAGCTTTCCTCTTTTTTAATATCAACAACAGTAACTTGTTCTAACGGAATTGAGTCAAGCGTTGTTGACGTTAAAACATCTTTTTGTTTTTCAAAATCATTCAACAAGTTTGCTGCCTGATGAAAGGCAATCATTTTCTCAACAGTTGAAGCTGAACGAGAAAACTCAATATTTTGAACGAATTCTTGTAATTGAGTTTTTGCAATAACGTTTTCTTTAACAAAACCAATTACTTCAGGAAAAACTTTAATTCTTTGAGGATTAAACAAAATAAAAGCTTTATCTTGAATTATTGGTTGAGAAGAAAAATTTTGACTTAAAAGCATTGCCACTGCTTCAAACTGCATTAAGTTAACAGCTAAATCATTAAAGTTTTCACTTGAAAAAACTTCATTTGCTTGAAGTTCTAACTGCATTGACTCAACCAAAGAACCTAACCCAGCAAAATTATCACTTTCACTTAAAATCAAATTCATTTCATTTAAAACATTTTCTTTTTCAGTTTTTTCTGCCTGAATTTTTCCTAAAACTTCTAACTCTAACAATTTTTGTGACAACAAAGACAACTCTTTTAATTTCTGCAACTGACTAAAGTTTTCAGAAATCAATTCAGAGTTATCCAGAAAATTCCTTACACTAACAAACTTTTCACTCTCTTTACTTTCACTTGAAATTAAATCCTTCGAATAATAACTTGCATTCTGCATCTGGCAGTCAAAAGCAATTATTTCCCTGTACAATAAATCATTTCTTGTATTATCGTTCCAGAAGTCAAGGTTTTTTGGGCAGTCACTTACAAGAATTAAAACCTTAATTGGTTTTTCATTATCTCTTGGAAACCTTCCCTGTCCAATAAAACCATACTCAAACTGTAAGTCAAGTTCATGCAATTTATCAAACTCCAAGTTTTCAGAAACGTTCTGCAAGTTAACAGTTAGTTTGATTCTTGCCGGCTTTAATTCTTTAATGTTTTCTTCTTCAACTAACTTGAATGAAATACTGTCCTTTAAATTTCCTTCAACTACAAGGCTTAAAGGATTAACAGAAATCATGCTGACTTCCTGGCTTGAATCCAAAGGGTTAACAATTGGCAGAATGATTTCATCAGAATAATTGTCACTTGAAACAATAAAGACAATGGTTTCAGGCAAAGGATATTTTTCTTTTAAAATAGCCCTGTAATTGACTTCCTGCGAGAAAACGTTTAAACTCAAAGATAACAAAACTAAGAAAACAAAGAAAAACAACGAAAAAACAATTAACTTCCTCATGACTATTAATTTCTTATATTAAAACTTATATTAAAAGATTTACAATCACAAACAACAACCTTTAAAACAAGAAACAATTTCTTTTTACTGTCATGAATCATAAGTTGATTGGACAGTTGGTTGCTGTTTTTATTGTTATTCAGTTTATTGGTTTGGGTGTTGCCTTTAACTTGATTTTAAGTGATACTCAAGTTCAGTTGTTGACTGAAAACCCTAATGACTTGATTAACGTTGTTTACTTGATTGCAGTCATCTTGTTTTTTACTGGAGTGCTCTTAGTTTCCGCCAGGTACTTTAAAGGACACCACTTTTACAAACTACTTGAAGCGTTAATAATTTTCTCTACAAGCGTAATAGTTTTTGAAATATTTTTTAATTCTTTAAGCGCAATAGTTCTGGCATTGGTTTTGATTGCATTAAAAAACATGTACCCTAAACGCTTGCTTGTAAGAAACTCTATTGCAGTAATTGCTAGTGCGGCAGCAGGAGCAATAATTGGTTTAGCTTTAGGTTTAATTCCAATAATACTTTTCATTATTTTTCTTGCCTGCTATGACTTGATTGCAGTTTTTAAAACCAAACACATGGTAACTCTAGCTAAAAGTTTAACTAAAAGAAACCTTGTTTTCACTATTGCTTTACCGACAAAAAAACACCAGTTTGAGTTAGGTACAGGCGATTTAGTGATTCCTTTAGCAGTTGGAACTGCTTTGTTAAAAGAAAACTTTTACTTGTTTGCTTTCCCAATAAACTTTGTTCCCACACTTCTAGTTTTATTAGCTTCACTAATGGGTTTAATTTTTACAGTTAATTATGCTGGCAAGAAAGTTGGCAGGGCTTTGCCAGCCTTACCACCACAAGTTCTTGGAATGATTTTAACTATTGGGTTAATGAAATTAATTGGATTTTAGAAACTAGATTTTTAAGGCAAACCAAAAAAACCTTGAAGTAAAGCATAACCTGCTACTGCTGCAACAGCAATTAAAACATATCTTACAATTTTTCCTGCCAGAGTTGCTAGAAAGAATTTTTTTAAATCAAACCTTGTTAAACCTGCAGCCAAACCAATCAAATCAAAAGGAAAAGGAGTTAAAGCTCCAAAGAAAATGAAAACCATTCCAGTAGCCTTTAATTTTACGCTAATTGCATCTAACTTGAAAAAGTCTTTGTTCTTGAATTTTTCAACTGCTTTAATTCCAAGAAATCCTACAACGTAAGCAGTTAATTCTCCTATCGCGGCACCAATTCCAATCACTATTCCAATCAAGACTGGGTGAATGTCAGGCAATTGAGTTACAATTAAAGGAAAACCTAAATCAAACGGCACAGGCAAAATAATTGAAGCATTTGAAACCATTACAGTAAAAAATAGTGTTAATAACAACAATAATTGGTCAAATAAAGGCAAAAGCATTCTACCACAACAATTTAAATGTTACTCTTAAGAAATATATGTAAAGACTTATTTAAAGGTAAGGTATAATGCAGTCACAAAAAGAATACGAGAAATTACTGGACAACATTTACAAGAATCTTCCAGAAAACATTTTAAACAAGGAAAGATTCGAGTTACCTGTAGTTGAAAGCATGATTCAAGGAAAGAAAACAATTATAAGAAATTTTGCATTCATTGCTAAAGCAGTTCACCGAGAAATAGACCACTTGTACAAGTTTGTTTCAAAGGAAGCAGGAACCATGGCAGCAATTGATGAAGGAAAACTAGTTTTAAGCGGAAAATACAATCAAATACAATTAGACAAAATATTTAAATCTTATTTTAAGGAATTTGTTTTATGTTCTGCTTGCGGTAAACCAGACACTAAAATCATAGAACAAAGCGGAATAAAAATGCTGAAATGCACTGCTTGTGGCGCGTTAAGCCCAATAAGGAAAAATTAAGGTGGAAACTAATTGTACGCTAAAATCCATGAAACAATAAATTCAAGCGTTTTAGCTTTAGCTGACAAAGAATTAATTGGCAAAACTTTAAATGAAAAAGAAATAGAGTTTAAAGTCAGTGAAAGGTTTTATAAAGGCAGAATTGTTGATGAAAAAAAAGCAGTAAAATTGTTAAAAGAACACGATAACGCTAACTTGATTGGAAACAAGGCTGTCGGGATAGCCTTAAAAAATGGTTTAATCGAAAAGAATAATGTCATAGTAATTGAAGGCATTAAACACGCTCAAATTTACTTGTTATAGGTGTAAAATTGTTTAAAAAAAAGAAAAATAATGTTCCAGACGAAGAACAAAGATTAAGACTGCCTAGAAGAGACGAACTCGAAATGTTTGGAATCATAACTCAAATGCTTGGCGCTGACCAAGTCAGAGTAATGGCTGAAGACGGTCAAGAAAGAAGTTGCAGGATTCCAGGCAAGTTAAGGAAAAGAGTTTGGTTAAGAGAAAACGATATCGTAATCATTAAATTATGGGATTTCCAGAAAGAAAAAGCAGACGTTGTCTGGCGTTACCTAGGCTTCCAAGTAGCACAACTAAAAAGAAGAGGCCTGATAGACAAACTACCCTTACAAGAATAAGTTTAAAATAACTTGAAGACTAATTTTATTCATGTCCGAAGAAAAACTTTTAGAGCAAGCAATAGAAAAAGAAAACCTTAGAGATAAGCGGGCTAAAAAAAAGTTTAAGTTTAAAGTTAAAGACAAAGTTTTTGAAGACGTTTTTGACACTCAAACAATGAACACGATTTACAGGCTTGCAAGCAATGGAACAATTGACTCACTAGAACACGTTATTAGTCCAGGAAAAGAAGCCGTAGTCTTTAAAGCATTAGATCTTAATGGTAAACCTTTAGCAGTAAAAATTTACAAGATAAAAACAAGTGACTTTCACAGAATGACTGATTACTTGGAAGGAGATAGAAGATTCAAGTATGAAAAAAGAAACAAGCAGTCAATTGTTTTTGCATGGGCAAAAAAAGAATTCAAGAACTTACAGTTAGGAATTAAAGTTAATGCTCGAGTACCATTCCCAAAAAAACAATTAGATAACGTTCTAGTAATGGAGTTTATTGGAGGAAAGGAAGCGGCTCCAACTTTATTCAAGTCAAGTTTGACTGCAAAAGACCTTGAAAGCGTTTACACTCAAACCATTGAATTAGTTGCAAAAATGATTAAAGCAAAATTAATTCACGCTGACTTAAGCGAATACAACTTATTATGGTTTGAAAAACAACTAGTTTTAATTGATGTCGGGCAAGCAGTATTATTAAGTCATCCAAAAGCAAAAGAATTCTTTGAAAGAGACATCAGGAATTTAAGCAATTACTTTTCAAAACACGGTTTAAAAAAAGACTTTGAAACCATATACAATGACGTGAAAAAAAAGAAAGAGGAATTAAAGTGAAACCAACAGGCAGTAAACTTAAAACAAGAACAATAAGATTTTTTAGAAGGTTTCATAGAAACCCAAATGTTAGGTTGTGCGCTAAACTTGACAGAATAGTTGAAAGCAAAAACTCAACAACATTACTTTTAGAAAATTTCTTTTTACCAGAATTACAGAAAACGAAAAACTTAAGCAGGAAAGAAATTCAAAC
>JBDRCV010000021.1:0-5356 GCA_043821385.1 archaeon
AAGCATTGAACCATCAATTTTCTTGAAACTAACTGATAATTGGATAAATTTTAGTATTAGGTATATTTCGGAAATTCATCAGAGAAGACTGCTTAATGATCGTTTAAGCAGGGCAATTTTAAGTGAGTTTGAAAAGTCAAAGAACATTAGGATTGCGTCTCAAACTTACACTGTGACTGGTTCGCCTAAAACTTTAGTTAAAAAATAAGTTAGCAAAAAGTGTTTTATCCTTTAAAAATTATTTCTATTGCGTCACGGTGTTTTAATAAGTAGTCTTTTCCAATCATTTGTTTTGTTTTCACGTCAACTGCTCTGATAAATCCTTCTCCCATGGTTGTATGTAACTTGAATGCAAAGTCTAAAGCAGTTGAATTAGGCGGCATTAAAAAAACGTCTGGCAAGACTCTTCCTTCAGAGTCCTGTAGTTTATGTACGCCTGCAGGAAAAACTGCAATAAATTTTAAAACGTCAAAAACTGTTTTTTCTAAAACTTCCTGAATGCCAGTGCTGTCATATTTGTCTAAAACCATTCTTTGTATTGCGTTAAGCATTTTTTCTTGTTTTTCGTTTAAGTCTTGTTTTTTTTCAAATTTTTTAGCGCCTGGCTCGTAATCAATTAGTCCTTGTTTGACTGCTTTTTTTAATGCTAGTTCTGCAAAACCAGAGCAGGGAATAATGAGTTTTTCTGGAAACTTTTCTTTGAGTTTTTGAATGTTTTTTTCTGCAATTGGAACATCACATTTGTTTGCTGCAATCACGATTGGTTTTGAAATTTCGCGTAAAGCAAAAGAAAAGTCTTTTTGATTTTCTTCACTCCACTGAAACAGTTTTTTTTCAAGCAGGGAAGTTTTTTTTAACGCCCACTCAATCTGGCTTTCTTTAATTGTTAACCCGCTTAAAACTTTTGAGAAAGCTTCGATTAATTTTTGTTTTGATTCAACTGGTGTTCGTGAAATTTTTACCCAATTTTTTTGAATGATTCCATAAAACCATAAACCTATCTCGTTTTCCAAAAATTCAATGTCATTACAGGGGTCATAAGTTCCTGCTGTAACTGGTTCTCCTTTATCATTAGTACTGCCTGAAGCGTCAACAACGTGAATTAAAACGTTTGCTCTGCTTAAGTCTGAAAGGAAAGCGTTTCCGCGGCCTTTGCCTTCTGATGCTCCTGGAACTAGGCCTGCTACATCAATTAATTCCACTGGCACAAATCTAGTGCCGTTATTACAGTAACCAGTGCGAGGATTACACTGAACTCCAAACTCTTTGTCAATGCATTCAATCCTGACAAATCCAATGCCTTTATTTGGTTCAATTGTAGTGAAAGGATAATTGGCTATTGTTACGTCAACTAAGGTTGCGGCAGAAAAAAACGTTGACTTACCTGATGAAGGTTTTCCAGTTATTCCAATAATCATTTTTTAATCCCTTGAAAATGTTTTAATTAACATTAATTAATGGCAGGGAAACAATTTAAAACCTGAAAGTCAAAACAAATGCTTAAATACTGGTTGCTGGAATTACTTATTATTAATTAAAGGCTTTTTTTTGTTTTATTGCCTGGAACTTTAAAAGTTTTAGGTGAGAAAAAAATGTATAAAATGTGTCCTTCTTGTGGCGCTTCTTTTATTGTAAAAGATAATTCCGTTTTTTGTTCTGAGAAATGCAAGTCAAAGTCTAGTTTTCTGGAAGCAAAGTTTACTGGAGTAAAAAATAAGCAATCAGTTAATACTGCTTATAATTCTTATTTTAAGGGAAGTAATTCAAGTGATGGTAGTTCTGAAATAATGAGAGCGCAAGCCAGGAAGTAAAAAGTTCTTGTTAACCATTTTTTATTCTTTTTCTTTCATTCTTTTTTATGGTTTCAAAAAAGTTTGAGTTATTGGTTGGAGTGGGTTCTTGGCCTGCTTTAATTGCTGCTGTTAAAAATGGAGCTGATTCAGTTTACTTTGGTTTAAAAGAATTAAACATGCGGGCTTTTGCTAAAAACTTTGAGTTAAAAGACTTAAAAAAGATTGTGAGTTATTGTCATGAAAACAAGGTTAAAGCGTTTCTTACTTTAAACTCGCTTGTTTTTGAAAGTGATTTAAGCAAGGTTGACAGGATTTTAAAGAATGCTGGAAATGCTGGAATTGATGCTGTTATTGTTTCAGATTTTGGTGTTTTGAGTTTAGCAAAAAATTATGGTTTGGAAGTGCATTTAAGCACGCAAACTTCAACCAGTAATTCTGTTGCCTGTAAGTTAGTTAAAAAGTTAGGTGTAAAGCGAGTTATTCTTGCCAGAGAATTAAACTTGAATGAAATCAAGAAGTTAGAGAAGAACACGTCAGTTGAATTAGAGTGTTTTGTGCATGGTTCAATGTGTATTAGTGTTTCTGGAAGGTGTTTTCTTTCTCATGAAATCTTTGGTTTAAGTGCTAATGAAGGCAAGTGCGTGCAGCCTTGCAGGAGAACTTTTATGGTTGAAGACCCTGAAAAAGAATTAATTGTTCAGCCTAAAGCAATTTTTAGTCCGAAAGACTTGTGTTTGATTGAAGAATTAGACACGCTTGTTAAAGGAGGAATAACCAAGTTTAAAATTGAAGGCAGAAGTAAACCAGCAACCTATGTTGCAGTTACAACTAAAGCTTATCGGACTGCTTTAAATGCTATCCGGGAAGGCACTTATAATAAAAAATTGAAAGAACAATTGTTAGGAGAATTAAAAACGGTTTACAATCGTGGTTTTTCTAAAGGCTTTTATTTCAAGGAACCTTCGACTAGAGAGTTTGTTGAAAGTCCTGGCAGCAAGCAGTCAAGAAAAAGAAAAGTTGTTGGTGAAGTGACAAACTATTTTAAGAATGCTGGCGCGGCAGAAATAAAATTAAATGAATCATTAAAACTTGGAGAAGAAATAATAATTGAAGGCAAGACAACTTTCTTGACTCTAAAAGTTGATTCAATGCAAGTTAATGGAAAGAACGTAAAGAAAGTTGGGAAAGGCAGAAAAGTCGGCGTTCTGGTAAAAGAAAGAGTTAGGCCTGGAGACAAAGTGTTTAAGTGGATTTAAAGTATTTTTGTAATTCCCATTCAGTTACTTGCTGTGAGTATTCTTTCCATTCAATTTTTTTTAGTCTTAAAATTGTTTCAAAAGTTTTTTCACCTAAAGCTTTCTGGATTACATTGTCTTTTTTTAATTCTTCTACTGCTTCAAAAAGGTTTGCTGGAAGAGAATCAATTGCTAGTTGTTTTAATTTATGGTCTTCAAAATGGTAAATGTTTTCTTCAACTGGTTCAGGTAAAGGCAGAGAGTTTTTTATTCCGTCAAGTCCTGCGGCAAGCATTACAGTGAAAGCAAGGTAAGGGTTAGCGCTTGGGTCAGGTGAACGTAATTCAATTCTAGTTGACTTAGGGTTTTCTTTAAAAGTTCTTGGAATTCTAATTAACGCGCTTCTGTTAATTGAAGCCCAAGTAATGTAAACTGGTGCTTCAAAACCTTTGATTAGTCTTTTATAAGAGTTTATTGTCGGGTTAGTTATTGCTGTAATTGCTTTAACGTGTTTTAATTGTCCTGCAATAAATTGTTTTGCTGTTTCAGATAAATTATATTTATTTTTGGAGTCAAAGAAAGCGTTTTCGTTAGAGTCAGCTTTAAACAAGCTTTGGTGAACGTGCATTCCGTTTCCTGCCTGCCCAAACAAGGGTTTTGGCATAAAACTAGCATGCAAGTCATGTAATATGGCAATTGATTTAACTGTTTTCTTGAAAGTTATAGCGTTGTCTGCGGTAAGTAAAGCGTTATCATACTGGAAATCTATTTCATGTTGTCCTGGGCCAACTTCATGGTGTGAGGCTTCAACTTTTAACCCCATTTTTTCTAAAGCTAAAAGAATTTCTCTTCTAACACTTAAAGCTTTATCTAATGGGGCAAAATCAAAATAACCTGCATTATCGTGTGGTTTTGGTTTGCTTGAATTGTTTTCAAACAAGTAAAATTCTAGTTCTGGTCCGGTGTTGAAAGTAAAACCTATTTTTAGTGCTTCATTTAATTGTTTTTTAAGAATTTCTCTTGGGTCAGCTTCAAATGGTTTGTCGTTTGGAGTGAAAACATCACAAAAAAACCTTGCAGTAGGAACTGGTTCCCATGGAATTAAAGCGTAAGTTGTTGGATCAGGTTTTAAGTATAAGTCGCTTTCATGAATTCTTGCAAAACCTTCAATTGAGCTTCCATCAAACCAAGTCCCACGGTTAAGGCTTTCTTTTAACTTGTTTACTGGAATAGTTAAACGCTTAATGCTTCCATTAATGTCAGTGAAAGTTAAATGACATAAAGAAACTTTGTCTTCTTCAATTTTTTTTAGAACTAGTTCAACGTTGTTTGAAAGCATGCAATAAAAAGAGTGAATTAATTTAAAAACTTAATTCAGTAAAGTTAACCCAACACTAAAAGTATCTCTAGTGCCAGTAGCAAAACCAAGAATAATTATAAATAATTTAATGAAGTGATTCAAGTTTTCGTCTTTAATCCATTTGTCAATAAAGTAAACTGCAATCAAAGCTAAAGCTATTTTAACTACAATGAAAGAGTAAGGCGTAAAAGTGTCCATTAAAGTTCTTGAAAGAAAATGTTGTTCTCCAAAACCAGTGAAAAACGTTAAAGCTGTAACAGTTGCTGTCGCGTCAAGAGTTTGAGAAATTAAAACCAGTTTGTTCAAGTTGTTTTTTAAAAGAGAAATTTTTGTTAAATCAAAGACTTTTATTACAACAAAACTTAGAATTAAAGTAGCAATTGGAATAAACAAAAATTCCAGTGGATGAGTTAAAAACAGTAAGTGATGGATTACCATTGGAATTGCAAGAATTAAACCAATTATAGTAAAGGTTTTCAGCCAATCCCAGTTAAGGTAACGCTTTAATAGAAAACTTATTCCAATTGAAATTAACACGATTGCAATCATTAAAAAGTAAATTCCTGGGCTTAAAGTATAAAACCCTAACTCTAAAGGGTTATAAGAACGAGTCCAAAGAAAGATTGCAGAATAACTTTCCTCAAAAATTCTTAAAGCAGAACCAAAAACAATATAGGGCAGTAAAGCTATAACAAATTTGAAATCAAACTTTACTCCTTTCTTGTTAAGGATTGGGTAGATAACGTAAAAAGCTAACAAAATTCCAATGATGGCATAAACCACAGTATTAACTGGATTATAACCTGAATGTTGGGTTATAGGGTTAATGAAAAAGTCTTGAATAAAGTCAGTCATAAAAAGACAGTAATTGAAAAGTTTTAATAAGTTAATTACCAACAATTAAAGTGTATGAAAAAGAAAAAAAGGCCTTCAAGCCTTCGTGAGGCATTAGTTAAAGTGTTGTCAAA
>JBDRCV010000022.1:0-8991 GCA_043821385.1 archaeon
TATATTATATATTGTAAGCCTTTTGTTTTATTGAAACTTTTACGGGCTTTAAATTCATTTTCAGGGTTTAAGAGGGATTTTTTTGGCTGAGAAAGCTGCAGAAGAGATTTTCAAGGATTTTAAGTCACATTCAGTCGCTGAATTCTTTAAAAAAAACAAGCAAATGTTAGGGCTTTATGGAAAGATTAGGTCTCTGACAACAATAGTTCATGAAACTACAACTAATTCACTGGATGCTTGTGAGGAAGCTAAAATTCTTCCAAAAATTGACGTTAAACTAGTTGAAATTGGTGAAGAATACTACGAGTTAACTTCAACTGACAACGGCCCGGGAATCCCTAAAGACACTATTGGTAAAGCTTTAGGACAATTATTGGCTGGAACCAAGTTTCACAGGTTAGTACAGACTCGAGGACAACAAGGAATTGGTGTCAGCGGAGTAATCTTGTTTTCCCAGTTAACTACCGGAAAACCAGTTAGAATTATTAGCGGGACTAAAAAAGGCAAACCAATTTCAATGGAAATAACTATTGACACTAAAAAAAATGAAGCAAAAATTGCAAACGAGAAAGAATTAAGCACTCAATTTCAAGGTTTAGCAATTAAAGCTCAATTCAAAGACATTTTGTTTAGAAAAAGCGAGCAAAGCCCGGAAGAATACTTGAGGAGAACAGCTATTGCTAACCCTCATGCGGAAATAAGTTTTTTGAATCCTTTTGGAGAAAAAATTACTTTCAGGAGAACAAGCAAGGAAATTCCTGAAGCACCAATTGAAGTCCAACCGCACCCGAAAGGCATAACAGTTGACGAAATAAACACTATGTCAAAATATACTATGGCAAAAAAGACTTCAAGTTTTCTAAAACAAGACTTTGACAGAATAGGCGATAAAGCAATAAAAGAATTAAACAAGTTAGTTGACTTTGATTTAAACAAAGACCCAAAAAAACTTTCATGGAGTGACTGTGAGCAAATAGTTAAAGGGTTTAAGAGAATTAGTTTCATTGCTCCAAGACTGGATGCTTTAAGACCTATTGGCATGGAAAGAATTGATAAAAGTTTGAAAAGCATTGTTAAACCAGAATTCGTGTCAGTGGTAACAAGAAAACCAAGCGTTTACTCCGGAGGATTTCCATTCCAAGTTGAAGTAGCCATAGCTTATGGTGGTGACGCTGGAAGAACTAGTTCTAGTGGCAGTGACACAATTAATGGTGAAGAAAGCAGCGGAAGGCGCGGAGAAATAATGCGGTTTGCTAACCGTGCTCCATTAATGTTTGACGGCGGAGCTTGCGCGATAACTAAAGCAATTAATTCAGTTGAATGGAAAAGATACGGCGTAAAAAACTTTGATAACGCTCCATTAACAGTTTTTGTTAACCTTTTATCAGTTCATATTCCTTACACTTCAGCAGGAAAAACCGCTATTTCTGACGACGAAGAAATTTTGGAAGAACTGCGTTTAGCTTTAATGGATGCTGGAAGAAAAATTTCTGGATTCATTAATTTAAAGAAAAAAATTGCTGACAAAACTGAAAAGAAAAAGATTTTCTTAAAGTATATTCCTGAAATAGCTGAATCACTGTCAAAAATAACAAGCGAAAAACAAAAAGACTTAGAAAAAAAGTTAACTGCAATGGTAATGGAAAAACTACGGTTAGAGGAAATGCAGGAAAAAGCTGAAAGCAAGAAAGCTAAAGGAGACGAACAAGCACTAATTGAAGAAACAAGCGACCAAGAAGAAGAATCAGACGAGGATGATGATTAATAATGCCAAAAAAAAGTAAAACAAAAAAAGGAAAAACTGACGTAAGTTTTGTTAAACCTAAAGGACCAGTAAAAGAAGAACTATTAACCAACAAAATTATAGCTAAAAGAATTAACACTATTGCAGAATCAATGGTTAAAGAAATCAATAAAGATTTAGACCCGACGTTTACTACAAAAATTCGTGGATTAAACAACGTTTGGTATAATGAAAAAGAAGGTTACTTAGAATTAGGAGACAAAACAAGCCAAAGGCATTTCTTGAATGTTGCTCACGCCAGAAAATTCATGCAAACAACTATTGTCATGGACAAAACATCTGATTACTTAACTCAAAACAAGACAGCAAACATTAGAGAAATTTACTACGAATTAAAACACACTATTAAAGACACTAAAGAAAACACTTTTGAAGACCAAACTGAAAGTGACGGAGTACTAGTTGACTTAGAGCACTCAGTTGACACTATTAGAGAAAAACTTAACTTGAAAGCAAACCCTAAAGGAGCATTATATGGAGATATTACTTTGGTTGACAAAGCACACCATAACGACACTTTTAATTGCAGAAAGTTAGGGCGTGGCGGCTGGAAAATAATGTCAAGAATTGAACCAGATGAAATCACAATTAAAAGCGTTGACGCTGACTTTTTATTGGTTGTAGAAACTGCAGCAATGTATGAAAGACTAATTGAAGAAGACTTTGCAAGAAAAAACAGAGCAATCTTAATTGCATCTGAAGGGCAAGCGGCAAGAGGAACCAGAAGATTAATTCACAGGATTCACATGGAAAAAAAACTTCCAGTAATTGTTTTCACTGATGGGGATCCGTACGGTTGGTACATTTATTCAACCATTAAATATGGTTCAATGGCTTTAGCTGCTCACTCAAAGTTTTTAGCAGTACCTGGAGCAAGATTTGTTGGAATGACTTTAAACGATATTGAAGACTATGGCTTAGAAAAAGTCACAGAAAGAATGAAAGAAGGAGACATTAAAAGAGCTAAAGAAATGATGGATTACTCTTGGTTTAAAAACAAAGAATGGCAGGCACAACTAAAACTAGCTTTAAGCAAAAAGTTAAGAATAGAACAACAAGCTTTAGCCAACAAATCATTAGACTTTGTGGCAAAAGAATACTTACCACAAAAAATTAAAGAAAAAAACTTTTTACCTTAAAATTACTTGACTCGTTTTCTGCCAACTAAAGAAGGCTTAAATTTTTTCTCCCAAAATCTGTTTATTACTTCATTAGCAATCTTTTGTTCTTCTACAGTTGCCGGGCTTCCAGTTTTTTTCAAAATTTTTTCCAACAATCTTTCATGCGGCCAAGGAAAAACTTTACCGTAATTCTTAAAATAATAAATTTGTTTTTCTAACCGCTTTAAGTCTAACCTTAACAACTTGAAAAACTCTTTTTTTGAAATCATTGAATTCAAAAGAGGGGTATAAAAAACACTTAAAGCTTTAAGAAAAGCAGTTTTTTCCAAGAAAAGTTTTTCTTCAAAAACAATATTTACAAACTCAACTACTTGGGCTCTTTTTGGACGACCTTTTAAATCCAAGAATTTAATAACTTTCACTGCAGCTTGCCCTGAAAGATTAGTTACCAGAAACTCTTTTTTAACCATAACAAAACATTTAAAGTTTAAACAACTTTAATAATTTATGGTTAAAGAAAAAATCGTTTCAATCGTGGAATGCGCTGATTATAATGAAAGCAAAGTGTTCAAAGCAGTCGAGAAAGCTTTCACTGAAATCGGCGGAATAAAGTCTTACTTGAATGAAAACCAAAGAGTTTTGCTTAAACCAAATTACTTGATGGCAAAAGAAATTGATAAAGCAATAACAACCCACCCAACAGTCTTGAAAGCAGTCGTAAAACTAATTAGAAAAAACTTTAAAAAAGTTGAAATAATTATTGGAGAATCAAGCGGTGCTGACAACGAACTAGAAACAAAAAAAGCTTTCAAGATAAACAAGTTAGCTGACTTACAAAAAGAGTTTAAAGTTAAACTAGAGAACTTTAACAATGAAAAAGTCAGAAAAATTGTTAACAATGAAAACGAGTTGTTTAAGAGTTTTTATTTGGCTGAAACAGTGAAAAACGTTGACTTAATAATTTCCTTGCCTAAAATGAAAACTCACACTCTGACAATTTTTACTGGAGCAGTAAAAAACTTTATGGGCTGCCTGCCAGGCGAAGGCAAAAAAAACATGCATATAACAGGGTTTAACACTGAAAGATTTGGAACCTGTGTTCTTGACTTGTATAATGAAGTCAGTAAAACCAAATGTATTGCTTTAATGGATGCAGTAATTGGAATGGAAGGCAATGGCCCAGCCCACGGAACACCAAAAAACGCTGGAATAATTATTGCAGGCAATGATTGTCTGGCTTTAGATTTTGTTGCTTCAAAACTTGTTGGATTCAAAGTCAACGAAATACCTTTTTTAAGACAAGCAAAAGAAAAAAGCTTGTTAAACGAAAATGAAGTTAAAGTTATAGGAAAACAAGACTTAAACTTTGACTTTAAAAAACCTTCAGGAACCACAAACCGAGTTCCTGGTTTCATGATAAAATTTTTCTTTGAACAATCAAAAGCATTACCAAAAGCAAACAAAGAAAAATGCGTTAAATGTATGGTTTGCTTTAACCACTGCCCTGTAAAGGCAATAGACAAAAACATTAATATTAATTATAAGAAATGCATTAAGTGTTACTGTTGTCACGAGCTATGCAAGTACAATGCAATGGAATTAAAGCCAAAAATGGTTTACAGTGTGCTTAAAAGGATTAGAAAGTTAATGGAAAGGAATTCAAAATGAATGAAGACAAAAAAATTGATAAAATAGTTTTCAGAAAAAAAAGTAAGCAAAGGCTAACAGACGAAGAAATAGCTGAAGTTGCTTCAAAGATTTCAAAAAAATTAATTCAAAGAATAGAATTGAAAAGAAAGTGAAAGAAATGAATCATAAAACAATAAAAAGAAAAAGCAAAAACGAAACAGGTTACTGGTTAAAAAGAACTCCAGTTATTACCAGTGCACTTGACTTAAACTTAATTGAATCTCAATGCAGGCAAATTTTTGAGGAAGTCATAAGCAAAAACGTTAATGCAGGAACTGACTTATTCACTATTCACGCAAGAAGAAATCTTACTGCAGAAGAAATAATAAAAATGAGAAAGCTTTTTGAACCAAGTAAAAATCTTGCTAAAGCAAAAGAAAACCTTCACAACCAAGCATTTAATACTGCAATGCAAACTATTCAATCAGCAGATCTTGACACGATGATCCGAGACATACGATTTCATAACTCCCATTTACAGAAAACAAGTTATAACAGAACAGAACTAACCATTGAAGTTCTCAAAGAAATTTACGTTACCAAATTACTAGAATTAATTGGTGGTAATAGTGTTGAGTGAAATTAATAGTTTTTTTCAGGCAAAAAACGTTGCAGTTGTAGGCGTTTCAAAAGACAAGCAAAAGATTGGTTCAATTGTTTTCAACAACTTTCTGAATAAAAAGTTTAAAGGCAAAGTTTTTCCAGTTAACCCAAAATATGAGAAAGTTTTCAACAAAAAATGTTTTTCAAGCGTTAAAGAAATACCAGAAAAAATTGACTTAGTTATTGTTGCAGTAAAAAACGTTATCGTTCCAGCAATAGTTAAAGACTGTGTTGAAAAAAAAGTTAAAGCAATAATTGTTTTAAGTGCTGGATTCAGTGAAACAGGAAAAAAAGAACTAGAACAAAAAATCTTAACTGAATTAAAGAAAAGCAATGGCAAAACAAGGTTAATTGGACCAAACTGTTTAGGCGTGTACTCAAGTGAAAGCTTTATTGACAGCTTGTTTTTACCAAAAAACAGGCTGCAAAGACCAAGCAAAGGAAACATTGCATTTATTTCTCAATCAGGCGCTCTAGGTTCAGCAGTACTAGATTGGACTGCATTAAAAAATTATGGTTTAAGCTCTTTTGTTTCTTACGGTAACGCTTTAGATGTAGACGAATCAGACTTGCTTGAATACTTTTACCATGACAAGGAAACCAAAGTAATTACAATGTATATTGAAGGAGTAAAAAAAGGCAGAAAGTTTTTTCAAACCCTGAAAAAAGTCAACAAGAAAAAACCAGTAATAATTCTTAAAGGCGGAGCAAGCAATGCAGGAAACCAAGCAACCTTAAGCCACACTGGCAGTCTAGCCGGTTCCAGCCAAGTGTTTGATGCAGTAATAAAACAATGCAATGCAGTTAAAGCTGAAACCTTACAGGAGTTATTTGATTTTGCGAGAACTTTAAGCATTAACCCAAAACCTAAAGGAAGAAAAACTCAAATAATAACTAACGGCGGAGGTTACGGAGTGCTGACAACTGACTGCGTTGAAAACTCTGGTTTAAAGTTTGCCAAGTTAAGCAGGCAAACTCTGAAAAAAATTAGAAGTTTTTCACGTGACCACGCAGTCTTAAAAAACCCAATTGACTTAACTGGAGACGCAGACAATGAAATGTTTGAAAAAACCCTGACTTATTGTTTGGAAGATAAAAACGTTGACTTAATAGTTTTAATTCTTTTATTTCAGGTTCCAACCATTAACGAACAGTTAATTCCAAGAATTGCAGGAATCATAAAACACTATAATAAACCAGTTGTAAGTGTAAGTGTTGGCGGAGCTTTTAGTGAAAAACAAAGAAAAAAACTTGAAGAAAAAGGAATCCTGACTTTTGATAACAGCCCTGAAGCAGTCAAGTCATTAAAAGCTTTAGTTGAATACTATAAAAAGTAAGTTAAGAAAAACTTTTAAGGCTTGATTGTTTTTCTTTAACTTCTATCCCTTTTTTTACTTGTTCTTCAATAATTTCTTTCACTTTAATTTCCTTAACTTCAGTTTCTTTCATTTCTTCTTTTTCTTTTAACTCTAATTCTTTCAAGTAATTTAACGCTTTCTCGTTTTCGTTGTTTTCAAATAATTCAAACAATCTTCTGAAATCAATTTTATTATTAAAACTTGTTTCATTCAAGTTTTTTTCAAGAAAATCAAATCCTAACTCGTTTAAAGACTGGCTTGACTTCTGTAAGTCCCTTAACTCCTGAATCTTTTTCTTTAAAGATTTAACTGAAAAACTTTTTGAAATTGACAGCAAAGCTTTCTCACTGAAATCTTTCTCTATTTCATCTAACTTTAAGTCACTTGAATTCAAACCACTAGCCAGAAAACCAGTTAACTTTATTCTAATTAATGGTTTTAATTCAGAATTATTGTTTTTAAGAAAATCATTTAACTGTTGTTTGATTTTATCTTCAACTACTTTAAGGTCAGCATTTGAAAACTCTAGTTTAGAGTAAAACAATTTTCTTTGGTTTTCAATTTCCCTGAATTCAAGTTCATTGCTTTCAGTTTCCCAGACAAAAAAACCTTTTTTCTTGCCGGCCTCGTTTTTCTTCATTTGTGTTATGATTGTTGAACCAGGAATACAAAACTTTGCACCAGAAGGCAAAGTTGAAACATTTGGCAAGTGATGGTGACCGTTAACAATTAAATCAAAACCTTGTGGAAGGTTTTCCAAAGAAATGCTTGCAACCATTTCATCTTCAAACGGCAGGAATTCCTTAATTGACTGATGCAAAAGTAAAACGTTTTTAGAGTTACCTTCTTTAACGGGTTTAGGGTTAAATTTTTGTAAGACTTGCAAGGCATGCTTTTCCGGTACTCCGCCTAAACAGTGAACAAACAAGGTTTCAGTTCCTTTAACTACTTTAAACTTATTTCCATGCGAGTAAAACAAGAATTCAGCATGACCTAAAACTTTTAACATGTTTTCAAAGTCTTTTCCTCTAAACTCGTGGGTACCGTGAATTGCTATTATTGGCACTCCAGAAAAGTTTAGTTCACGGTTTTCAAAAAACAATTTAACTTGACTTTTTTCTGCTTTTAAAGCCAGATTAAAAATTTTAAAAAATTCAGACAAAACTTCAAGGTTAGGAATTGAAGAATCAAACAAGTCTCCAGGAATCAAAATCAAGTCAACTTTTTCTTTTAAAGCCTGCTGTAAAGCTTGAACAGCTAAATCAATTGAATCATTTTTTCTTTCAGTTCTCCAGCTAAAACCTAAATGCAAGTCACTGATGATTGCAGCTTTCAAGTTAACA
The DNA here is from genome assembly GCA_043821385.1 of archaeon. GTDB lineage: Archaea > Iainarchaeota > Iainarchaeia > Iainarchaeales > JBDRCV01 > JBDRCV01. The sequence continues at coordinate 7,919 of JBDRCV010000022.1, forward strand.
CCCTTTCAATTTCATTTAATTTTTCTTTTGAAAACAAAACTAGTGGCAGTAAAACAGGCAAACCAAATTTTTCTTTTAAATCCATTACTTTTTTTGAGTCAAGTTTTGTTAAACCTAAACCAATTCCCTGAAACCAAGAATCAAATTTTAATTCTTTTACTGGTTTAAATTCCTGAAAGTTATTCCACTCACTTAATTTTTTTAACTGACTTGAAATTAACTCACTTTCTTTTTCAATTACTGGCTGAATAAAACAACCACGCTTCATTAACAACCAGGCCGCAATCAAATCTTCTTTCTTTCCTTCAAATAAGAAAGCAACTTTTCCTTCCACTCCCAACGGCAAACCAGAAAAACAATTAATTACTTGTTTTTTAGCCCACAAAAACAAGTTTTTTTCCCTTAACTCAACAAAAACCACTGGATTTTTTAAGTCAACTTTTAAATCATATTTTTCTGCAATCATTTTACTTCCATTCAAAGTAATATCTTGTGATGTGAAATCGTGTTCGCCTACACGGTTAACGCTTAAACTAAAAGTTCCAGAATTACCTTCAATATAGTCATCTGAAAACAATTCAACTTCACTTAAAACTTGTTCTAGTGAAGGCTTGTTTGAAAAAGTTTTATGAAAAACGTTTATGACTTGAAACACTCCAAAAGTTTTCCTTAAAATCTCACCAGCTTTATCATTATCTAAAGTGTTAAAAAAAAACCTTCCGCCAGCTTTTTCAAACAACTTTAACTCAACATTGTTTTCATTAAAAGACTGCCTGATGTTATGCATTAACTTAGAAGTAAACTGCCTTCTAACAAAATTAGATTTTAAAGAAATCTCTGAAGCCTGCTTTACTAACAGCAATCTCTTATAAACCATAAAAATTACCTCTAACAAAACCAATTTAAATACATTCAACTTTAAAATTACTAAGGCCAAGAAAGTGCGAAGCACGCAGGACTGAAAGTCGTGCGCGACCGCCGCCGAAACGCTTCGGCGTGCCGAGGTGGCAGAACGGCTATGCATCCGGTTGCAGACCGGAAGAACTGGGTTCAACCCCCAGCCTCGGCTATTA
>JBDRCV010000023.1:0-6111 GCA_043821385.1 archaeon
TTTAAATTAATTAAAAGTTCTGGAGCTTACTGGCGTGGAAATGAAAAAAATCCTCAACTGCAAAGAATTTATGGAATTAGTTTTCCTGAAAAACCGTTACTTCAAGAGTACTTGACTTTCTTGGAAGAAGTTAAAAAACGAGACCACAGGTTAATTGGTAAAAGGCTTGACTTGTTTTCTTTTCACCCTGAAGCGCCAGGCATGCCTTTCTTTCATGACAAAGGATGGTTTATTTATAATACTTTAATTGATTTCATGAGAAAAGAAATGAAGAAAAGAAACTATCAAGAAATTCGCACTCCACTTATTTTAAACAAAGAGTTATGGTTAAAGTCAGGGCACTGGGATCATTACAAGGAAAGCATGTACTTTATTAATTTTGAAGAAGAAGAATTAGCTGTTAAGCCAATGAATTGTCCTGGCGGAATACTAGTATATAAAGAACACATGCACTCGTATAAAGAGTTTCCTTTAAAGATTGGAGAGTTTGGTTTTGTTCATCGTTTAGAAAAATCAGGCGTATTGTCAGGGTTGTTTAGAGTTAAAGGTTTTACTCAAGATGATGCACATGTTTACTGTTTGCAGGAACAATTAGAACAAGAAATAATTAATTTAATTGATTTCATTGACTTTATTTACAAGTCTTTTGGTTTTCCTTACAGAATAGAGTTAAGTACTAGGCCTGAAAAAAGAATTGGTTCTGATGAAGTATGGGATAAAGCAGAGCAAGCGTTAATTAATGCTTTAAAGAAAAAGAAAATTGATTACACTTTAAATCCTGGAGACGGTGCTTTTTATGGTCCAAAAATTGACTTTCACTTGCAAGACGTTTTAAAGCGTTCATGGCAGTGCGGTACAATTCAAGTAGACTTTTCAATGCCTGAAAAATTTGATTTAACTTTTGTTTCAGAAGATGGCTTACAAAAAAACCGGCCAATAATGCTACATTGTGCAATTTACGGTAGCCTTGAAAGGTTTATGGGAATCTTGATTGAAAATTATGCCGGAAAGTTTCCTTTATGGTTAAATCCAAGACAAGCAATCATTCTTCCAATAACTGACAAGCATAATGATTACGCTAAACAATTAAAAGAAAAACTTTCAAGCGAAGGTTTAATGGTTACTTTGGATGACAGACAAGAGTCAACTAACAAGAAAATTCGTGAAGCACAACTACAGAATTATTCTTTAATGCTTGTAATTGGTGACAAGGAAGTTGAAGCCAAAACCATTGCAGTCAGAACCAGAGATGGTAAAACCAAGTACGGTGTAAAGTTAGAGGAATTATTAAAGAAAGTGAAAGAAAACATTGAAAGAAAAGAAGCAGAAATTTCTTTTGGCGGACAATGATGAAGTGAAAGCAGTTATTGGCAGGTTTTAGCGACTTAAAGGGGAAAATGGCCTCTTTATCCTTTTATCTTTTAATCTCATTAACATTCATTTATAATGGCAATGACTACATTTGTACCATAAGATTTTTATCATTTATTTAGCAATTATTTTAGTTATTTGTAGGTATTGATTTATATGGCTGGATGGTTAACACATGAATGGATTGCGCATTTGGTTTTGAGGAAACTGTTTGAAAGAAAATTTATTTCAAGATATGAAAATATTGATGATTATTTTTTTGGTGCTATTGCTCCAGACATAAGATATGTAAACAATTTTTCCAGAGATATTACTCACAAACCTTTTGGAGAAAAATCAATTTTTGAAGCGCTTAAAATTAACAGTATTTCAATGCCGTTTATGGCTGGTTTTGAAACACATTTGGTAGTTGATAATACTTGGTCAAACGAAAATAATGGCATGGGCAAAAGCATTTACGAGCATTATAGTCTTGATGTAAACAACCCAATCCACAAATTCTCATTATATTTGCTTGTTGATGATTATTTTCAAGGCGAAGCGGAATGGTTTTTTCAATTTGTCAGTGCAGGCAATATCCTGAGAGCCAATGACATTTCAATTCTATTGAATATGGGTTTTAGTCAAGCAGATATTTTAAAGTATAAAACAGCCATGGCAGCATATTTGAGAGAGCCGGGCATAGATACAGTTAATGTATTCAATCTTTTTCCAAGCAATTTTGATGAAACTCTTATCAGGAAAATCATGGATCAAAAACCTGCTTTAACTTCTTTTCTTAAAGAGTTCAAAAAAACATCTATTGAAAAGTGCATTGAATCTTTGGAGAGGTACTTATGAGGATTATTTTTAAAATACTTTTAGGAGTAGTAATAATTATAGGACTTATTCTTTTAGCAGTGTATATTTATGGAATTTATAATCTGTTTAGTCTTTTCTACAATTTTCTTACTGCAGTGGATTAGTTTAACAGACAACACCCACTCACACGGGCAATGAAGTGGTGTTTTTTCCTCATTTTTTCAGCAGACAAATTTTCTGCCATTTTTGTGCAACTCTTTTCTTGTAGAACGTATAATTGTTTTATTTAAGGAATTTTTCATTCTTCGCAAACTATCACAGTTATCATTAAAACCTTTCAGTAATGGTTCAATGTATTTAATAACTTGCCATTGGTAATTGCTTGCTGGCACTGGAATAAAATATTCCACTGAATCCTTGTACTTGCAGAGACCTTTTTATTTATTATGAAAAGCAATATGCCATTTCGACACATAAAGTGTACTTCATTGTCGTCAACTTCTAATATCATTTGAAAAGGTAATCCGCATTTACATTTTTCGTTTTCCCAAGCTTCAATTATAACTCCGTTGAATGGTTTGCCTTTTGAAGGATTTTCTGCTATCATGTCAAAAGCAGTCATTAATTTTTTCTGGTCTTTTTCAGAAAGTTTGTCCATTTTTCTTACTACATTTTCAGAAAGAACAATCTTGTATTTCTTTTTCTCTTCCATGCTATAGCTTCCATTCTAGCAAGTCAAGTGCATTATTCCCACTACTTTCACGCCTTTTTTAGCTAAGTCATTGTAGTCTTTTAAGGCATCCTGTGTTTCTCTTACAATCAGTTCAATTCCTTTCTCTTTCAAGTAATCTTCAATGCCTTCCTCTAATTGTAGGACTCCAGACTCCCCGTTGCCTACAACTAATGCCTTGACGTTTTCCTCTAAGCTAAGGGCTTGCTTGACTGTGGATAAGGTTAAAAGGTGGCTACTTGGATCGCTTCTTGGAGCAATAGTGTTTGAAGTGATAATTAGGTCGTGTTGGTAGATTTCACCTGCAACCTTTATAAAGCCAAACCTGTATTCTTCAATCAATTTCATGCTAGATTCACTTGAATTTACCTTGAAGTCCAAACAGCTTAAAAAGTTGTTGGAATAGCATATTATTGAGGGGGAAATGTGGCTTCATTAATGTTAAGAAAGCAGGCTTTTGTCGATATTATGGCTTCCTGTCTGGAAGTTTATAAGAAGGAAGCTTACGGGCTAATTATTGGCACTAAGTGGGGTAAAAACTTTATTGTAAAGCAAGCTTTAACCTTTCAGTCAGCTAAACGCCATTACCATTACACGACAGTTAATGTTTCAAGAGAAAAACGCATTAAATACGTGCTAAAATACTGTTCAAAGAACAAAGTTTTAGGAGATTATCACTCTCATTCAAACATGTATCCTCGATTAAGCCAGTATGACAGGAAAGCTTTAATGGAATCCGAAGCAGGTTTTGTTTCACTTTTAGTTAGTGTTAAGAAGTCAAAAAGGCATGAAAAATGGGCTCATAATTCCAGTGATAAAAGCATTTCAGGCAGTCTGGGAGACCAGTATATTGCAAAAATTAAGGCTTACACTTACAACTCTGACAAATCACGCATTGAAAAACTTTACATTAAATGCCCTCACCTGAAAACAGTTGACAACTTAAACAAGTATTATGAAAAATTAAAATTGAAAATGCTGCACTTAGAAAAGAAAACTAGAACTCACAGGAAAGAGAAAAAAGAAATCAAGAAATTACTGTTATTTTAAATTAACTTTCTACTTTTATTTTTCTTGGTTTTAAATGGATTTAGTTAAAGCAAAAAAAGAAATTGAGAAAGCCATAATTGACAAAGAATTACTGTCAGTTGTAGGCGAATGCTATGTTGAATATCAAGGCCGTGCAGCATCCAAGTTAGGGCGCGGCAGTAGAATGATTTTAGTTAAAGGTGACGGTAGTTTTGCAGTACACCAGAACAAGTATTTGCGTCCAGTTAACTATATGATGAATTCAAGTGTTTACTGTAAGTTAAATATAGATTGTTTAGAGTTAATGGCTTTAAAGGCTAAACCAAAAGAATCATTGAAAGCCTTATTTTATTCAGTTGACTTTGTTAAAAGTTTTAGTTTAACTGACCAGCAAGACTTAAGGTTGTTTGGCAGTGAGTTAGAATTACAAAAACTTTTAGCTCAAGACTTAGAGTTTATTGAAAAAGGCTTAAAGCCTTTGAAAAGAGAACAATCTTTAAGAAAGGGAGTAATGGACATTATTGCTGAAGACAATCAAGGCAGAGTTGTCTGCGTGGAAGTCAAGAGAAGAAAAGCTGGACTTGATTGCGTCAGCCAATTGCACAGGTACAAAGAACAATTAAAGAAATTAAAGAACAAGGAATCAAGAGGAATTCTTTTAGCACCAGACATTACTTCTCACGCCCTAGAGCTACTACATAATTATGGTTTGGAGTACTTTAAACTAGACTTCCAGATAGGCAATCCAAGCGCTAAAATTAAGGGTTTAGAGAAAAAGCAGACTAAGTTGTTTTAACTTATTACTTTCTTTTAACTCTCACAAACCCAGAGCATTCTATAACGTTTAACTTGCCTAACTTTTTTTCTATTTGGTCTAATAACAAGTTCAGGCCTAAGTTGTCTGATGGAATGTGGTTTGTTAAGATAATGTTTAGATTGTGTTTTTTTGCTTCCTTAATATTGTCTTCAGTGTTATGCATGTCAATGATAGTGCTTACTCCGCTGTTTGCTAGTTTTTTGTAAACTTTTTGTACTGGAGTCGTGCCGCCAGTCATTTCAACAAAAAAGTTTCCAAGAGAATTATTTGGGTTGCCGTTAACAAGTTTTATTTCTTGCCCGCGTTTCCTGTATTCAATAAACTCTGGTACTTCTTTCAATAATTCAATTGTTTCATTAAGTGTTCTGGGATTGTTTTTTTCAACCAAGTTTTTTACAAATTGCTGGCAGTAATTGTCTGCAACAGTATGCAAGCAAATTAAAGGAAACCCCAATAACTTGCTGGCGTCAACTGTTCTGAAAGCGTTTACTGCACTAAAGCGTCTTGAAACGACTTCAGCGCTTTCACTGGTAAAATTTTCTGCTGCACTGATTGGCATGCCAGCTAATTCCATTATTCTTGCCTGCATTGGAGTTACTTTAAACAAATTATATAACGCGTTTCCTTCTGGGTGGTGTGCTAACAATAAGTCAATGCCTGCTTTCTTGTCTTTATTTAAAGTGTGAGCAAGCAAGACTTCACTTACTTCAACGTCAATTCCAATTAAAGCAGTTTTAACGTTTGACTCTGGTTTACCGTTTAAGATTCTAGAGTCATCGTAAGGGTTCCATAATCTGTCTTTGTCATAGAATTCCTGATCTATAGCCTTTAATTCTTTAAATTCTTTTTTTCTTTCCTTTAATAATTCTATTACTTCTTTTTTGCCTCTTGGGTCTGCTTCAATGGCTTTCTCTACAGCCGTTTCATATAATTCTTTTAACTTCAATTACACCACCTCTAAAAAAACGTTTATATTAGGTAGAATTAGAATAAAAGAGTTACTGTAAGAAGGCTTCAAAAATAAAGAAAGAGAAAAAATAATGTTTCAATTATTTTTTCTTTAACATTGGTAATCCAGTTTTCTTGTTTTCAATTACAAGGTATCCTGCAGGCAAATCAATGCCTCCAGCAGATTTCTTTGAAAAGAAAAACAATCTTCCCTTTTGATGTAAGTAATACATTACTTCTCTACTGTTTTTGTGTTCATAACCCATTTTATCATCCTCCTAAGAAAACAATAGTTTCTTCGTAAAAAAGAAAAGGCAATCTCCTTATTAAAGGTTACTGTGAAGGCCTTAAACATAAAAAACACTGTTTTCTTTCAATTTTAACATAATTTTGTCTTCGAAAACAATTAAATACA